>CAZGCX010000181.1:0-5310 GCA_964524585.1 uncultured Anaerolineaceae bacterium | reverse complement strand
CATGTGGATCGAATCCAGCTCTGACATTTCATCCATAGGCTGATGCTGCAAGGCACATCCCTTCGCCGCGATCTGACTCCGCTCCTGGTGCCTGGTATATCGAGGCTTGCGGATACTCGGCGACCTGCCGGAGACTCAAGCCGTCGATCAGTGCAATATCATCCGGTTCCAGTTGGTCAAAAACCACAAAGGCCGCGCCCCGCTCCATCTGGCCGGTAATGAACGCAAACTGCTGTTCATAATCCTGGCGCACGGCATTCTGGTACTGATCGTAACTGATGGGTCGCACATAGGCGGGGCGTCCGATAAGGATGTAGATCATTTCAGGGTTGTTTGACACGATTGGCACCTCCCGTGGCAGCTGCTCGAGCCGCTCGACCACCTCGGACCAAGTGATCCTGCGGCCGGTGTATCCCAAATACGGCAGCGGGTCGCGAATTGTCTCTGCAACGGTTGCAGCCTGGAATGCACCCAACGCAAGCAGATATCCGATCGCAGCCGTCAAGAGCAGCGGCCTGCGCCCCACGGCACGCCATACTGCCACCCCCGCCATCACTCCAAGCGGGACGAGCGCCGCGTACACCGGCGCCAAGTATCTCTCTGGAGCGGCAAGGGTCGTTCCGGCATCGAAGAAGGTGGAGTTCAAGTACACGATGGCCAGGTTGCAGCCGATGTAGGCGGCTAGGATCCATGGGAGCGCCGGGAGTCGCGCGTCGGACGGTCCAGTCAGCTGTAGCCTCCCATGCCCTGGTTTGAACCAGCTGCGCGCTGCTAGAAATGCGAATGCTCCGAGCAATCCTGCCGCAATCAGGATGGCCAAACCTGCCCGGGCTCCGGTGGGCAATGGAACTTCATGAGGGACGAACCAGGAGCTGATCTCAGCCAGGAAGTGGCGAACC
This sequence comes from uncultured Anaerolineaceae bacterium, assembly GCA_964524585.1. Taxonomy (GTDB): domain Bacteria; phylum Chloroflexota; class Anaerolineae; order Anaerolineales; family E44-bin32; genus JADFRG01. The sequence goes on along the minus strand of CAZGCX010000181.1, from coordinate 4,411 downwards.
AACTGCGGGTCCATCGGGTGAAAGCCGATCTCTCGATTCACAGCGGTTCCGGCCACCAGGCGGTTGCGCTGCAGCCAAACGACAAGCGGAATCAGGCTGAGCGCACCGTACGCGATCGCGGCCCCGAACCGCCGCCGCCAGCCAGCAGCACCCATTACCAGAATCACGATGATCCCCGCCGCCACGATGGCCGGCCCCACGAGCCTGGTCAGGGATGCAAGAGCGGACAGTGCAGCTGCCGCCAGCAGCCAAAACCAACGCGGCCGTGGGGAGGACAAGTGCCGGGCAAGCGCCCAGATTGCGGCCAAGGCCAGGAGAACGTAGAGCGGCTCCGACATCACCCAGCTATGCAGTTCGAATTGTGTGTCGGCGCTGAGGTAAGTCAGGCTCCCCAAGAGCGCTGCTACGCCTGAATCAGTGTAGGCCCAGATCAGTCCGCCGACCATCAGGATGTTGGCTCCGAATAGCGCGGCGTTAACCATCCGCGCGGCAGTGGAACCCTCCACTCCCAGCAGTCCAACCATCGCCAGGACCGCCGAGAACAGCGGCGGGAATCCGGTGATCGGCTTGATCTCATATCCACCGGAGTAACGGGCGTACCCATTTCCAAGCCGGATGTTCTCTGCTCCCATGAGGTAGGAGGTCGAGTCACCGCTCGCTCCCGGTCCGAACCTGGTCTGATACAGGACCAGTGCAATTCCGAGCAACGACAACGCCACCAGCGGAAGGGGAAAGCGTGAGTTCGGGTGCACGGCTAGATCACTCGGTACTCAGTCGCGCCAGCGCCCCCCCGTCGACCGCCAATGCCTGACCGGTGATGAACGACGATCGTTGCGAATCTGCCAGGAACAGGATCGCCTGCGCCACCTCTTCCGGGCGTCCAACCCGCCGCAGCGGGGTCCGCTGCTTCAGTTCATCGAGTCGGTCCGCTGGATCTCTCCCGAGCAGCTGCTCGCGACTCAACCCCTGTCGAAACATGATGGTGTCGACCGCTCCCGGAAGCACCGCATTGACCCGAATGCCGTCAGCGGCGAACTCAAGCGCCAGCGCCCGGGTCAGAGCCAGAACCCCGCCCTTGCTGGCCGCGTAAGCAGAGATGTTGATCGAGGTGGCGGCGGCATGCACGGAGGCGACGTTCACGATGGCTCCGTTGGCCGCTGAAAGCAAGCCATGGGCATGGCGGCAGGTCAAATATACCGATCGTAGATTCGTGCCCAAGACGCGATCCCATTCTTTGTCCGACACGTCGGCCAGTGGCTTGTCCAGTGGAACCGCGGCGTTGTTGACCAGGGCTCCCAGTCCATCATCCGAGCTTGCGAGTCGCTCGAAGAACAGCTGAACCTGCTCCGGACTGGATACATCCACCAATTCGAGCTTGCCGTCGGTCTGACCACCTGTCTGCACGTCCAGGCCGACCGTTGACCAACCTGCATCGGCAAAGGCAACCATGGTTGCTTGCCCTATTCCGCCGGCGGCTCCGGTAATCACCACCGTTCGATTCATCCGCCATCTCCGGCGGCAGGCTGTCGACGGTCGTCGCTTGCAGTCTCCGTTGTCAGGTCGGATGCCTCTCGCTTACCCACCACGAACAGGTGCTGCTCCGGAAACGGCAATCCCAGTCCTTCGAACAAGTTGCGCAGCGTATTCAGATGCACTCGCTCCCACGCGGAAGGGCTGCTATTCGCGTTGTGCGGGGCCAACAGCACATTATCCATGGCGCGAAGCGGGCTGTCCGGAGGAAGCGGTTCCTGCTCGAACACGTCCAGCGCCGCGCCGCCGATGCTGCCGGATTGAAGGGCACCGATCAACGCCTGTTCATCGACGATCGCCCCGCGGGCAGTGTTTACCAGCACCGCTTCGGGCCGCATCAGCTCCAGCTGAGCCTCGCCGATCAGGTGGTGGGAGCTGGGATTGAGATCGCAATTCAAGCTGATGAACTGGCACTCGCCAAGCAGAGAATCCAACCGGGCCATCCGAACCCCGACCTCTGCCACAAAGGCCCGGTCGACATCGATGATATCGTTTCCGATTAGCCGCATACCGAACCCTCTGGCGCGGCGCAGCACCGCCTGGCCAATCCGTCCAATCCCCACTACCCCCAGCGAGCACTCGCGAAGAGCCACGGCGGGAGATTTGTTCCATTCGCCTGATTTGATTTCGCGATCCATCCACGGCGTTCTGCGGGCAAAGGCAAGTACATAGCTCATCACGCTGTCCGCCACGGCATCTGTAAATGCCCCGGGGGTATTCCTCACAAGGATGCCGAGCCGGGACGCAGCCTCCAGATCGATCGAGTCAATGCCGGTGCCCCACTTGGAAATGACCTTCAGGCGGGGAGCCGCTTGCTCCAGCACCCGGGCTGTAAACCGGTCGTCTCCGCAGATGGCCCCGTCGATCTCTCCGGCATGGACCATCAGTTCGCTCTCCGACAACCTCTCGCTGACTTGCGGGATGATGAGCTCAAGACCAGCCTGTTCAGTGATCGGCCGGAAGCGGTCTATCACGGGGATCATGTAGGGGGCAGACACCAACACGGTGAGTATCATGATCGGCAAATCAACGAAAGACAGGCAATCTCCGCGGGTAGATTTCGCCCACGGGTCTGCCCCGTGCGCAGACCGTCGGCACGGTCTCAGTTCGCCTCTCGCCAAGCATAGCTATGTATACTACACGGGCGGATTTGACGGGCACCTTGAGAAGCCTTGGCCCGGGCTTGCGCTGACCCGACTGGTTCCCTGCTATGCAAGAACGACATCAATCTGCTCCAAACCTCGCACCGATTCAGCGGAAGTACCTGGCTCGCAATCCGATCCTCCGCTGGGCGAACGCTTCGTTCTTGAGAGCCGTCGACACCCTGCTCGGGTCCATTCGCTTCAATCGCCTGCTGGACGTTGGTTGCGGTGAGGGCATTGTGCTGTCCCGGGTCTCAACGAAGGGCGACGGACTCGCCATCGGTATCGATTATGACCCGGAACGGGTGCGGAGCGCGCTGGAGCGAATCGACGCCTCTCGACTGCTGGTGGGAGATGCCCACCGTCTCCCGTTCAGCGACGGTTCGTACGATGTCGTCATGTCGCTGGAAGTGCTTGAGCACCTCAGCCGGCCCGACCTGGCATTGCACGAGATGCATAGGATATCTAGCCAGTACCTGTTGGCCAGCGTGCCGAATGAACCGTGGTGGCGAATCGGCAACCTGCTCCGTCTGAAGTACGTGCGCGCCTGGGGCAATACCCCCGAGCACATCCAGCACTGGTCCTCGCGCGGCTTTGCCAGCTTCATTGGCGATAAGTTCAAAGTCATCCAGCTGACTCGCCCGTTCCTCTGGACCTTTGTCCTGGCTGAGAAAGTGACCTAGTCCCAGCTCGACCTCTTTCTCACTCAGTTGCCGCACACCTGATCGACGATATTCCATTGGAACGGCTGATCGTAGTCCGAATAGTAGCTGACGTCCCGCAGCAGATCGACGGTGCGGTCAAAACGCGCCCGCATCACCACCCGGAAACTGTTGATCGGGCTGAGATCCGGCCGCAGGTCCTGATCGTCAGCTACTCCAAGGTAATACAGGTTCAGGTTCCGCATCCGCTCATGGCTGGAGCCGGCTTCCGGGCCGTGATCCGACTGGATCAAGATCACCGGAGGCGGATCGGACTGCGCAATAATGTTCGCCATAATCGGAACCAGTTGGCTGTTGAGGAATTGGACCTGTTGTCGGTAGCCCTCCTGGTACTGGTCCAACTCGACCGTCCCACGCGTCCATTGGTAATCGTCTTCCACCGGATTGCCCTGCGCATCGAAAACAAATGGCCGGTGCGGAGAGACAAGGTGGACAAAGACGAACTTGGGGCCGGGCAGGTCGGGGATGCTGCGAAGTCGGTCGAGCACGAAACTGACCAGTTCGCGATGGGCATCCGCTGACCGATCCAGGTCGCGACCGATCCCCGCCGGCAGTTTGGGAAGGGCATCGATCAGCGCCCAGGCTGCGGTGGAGCGCAGCAGGGTGCCCTCGAAGGCGGTCATGTCGCTGAAGACGCCGTGGCTCGGTGCAAGATAGAAATCGGCGTCCTCCAGCTCGGTCCAGTAGTATCCAGTCTCGAAAGCCACCGTCGAGTAACCGAGCCGCTCCAGTCCCTTTCTCACCGAGCTCTGGCGGATCAGCGGCCACAGCCGTTGGCGATCCGCGCTTCCTTGAAGCCGACCGTCGAACACGTCCTGCAAGTAGACCGAGTTGAGCGATGAGGAAAGTGAGAGCTCGGTCTGTGAGTAGTTCGACTGGCTGCAGGTCGCGACGTAGAACCCCAGGTCACGCATGGCGTTGAGAAAGGGGGAGTTATCGAAGGCGTAAGACTGGAGCAGCGTGTCCTGCCGGGCGTAGGCGTCCAAAATGACGTAGTAGATATCCGGCAACTGGTCC
>CAZGCX010000180.1:1859-5323 GCA_964524585.1 uncultured Anaerolineaceae bacterium | reverse complement strand
ATCCGAGAACGGGTCCGAGAGGCGCTCACCCAGGTCGAGCTGGACGGATTCGAGGCGCGTTCACCGTTCGAGCTCTCGGGAGGCGAAAAGCAGCGGGCGGCGATCGCTTCCGTGCTTGCGATGCGCCCGAACCTGTTGGTGCTGGATGAGCCCACTGCCAGCCTCGATGCGCTGGGCAAGCTTCAGGTATTCGAAGCCATTCAGGATCTGCGGAGCCAACACACCGTGTTGGTGGTCACGCAAGAGAGTGAGTGGGCGGCGGAGTTCGCCGATCGGGTGGTGGTGTTGGACGGCGGCCGGGTGTCGATGTACGGAGAAACCGCCGCAATCCTGTCAGACATCGAACGGCTTGAACAGCATGGTTTGCGTGGTCCGCAGGTCAGCGAAATGGCGCACTGCCTGAATCAGCGGGCCGGGCAGGAGTCCTACCGGTTCACCCGCCTGCAGGAAGCCGTGCGGCGGCTGGCGCCAGTGAGGGCCGCATGAAGGAGGCAGGCGAGGAGCCGGTGGAGATTCTGGCATCTACCTCGAGGCGGACGGTTCGATGAGTCAAGTGCCGGTGCTGCAAGCCCGGGACTTGTGGTTCGGGTACGCGCCGGAGGCACCCGTGCTGCGCGGCATCAACCTCACGCTTGAACCGGGTGCGTTCACCGCGCTGCTGGGCCAAAACGGCTCAGGCAAAACTACATTGGCCAAGCAGTTCCTTGGCTTGCTTCGTCCAGATCGCGGCGTGGTATCGATGGACGGGCGAGATACTGCCGAGCGCTCCATCGGGGAACTGGCCCGTACGGTGGGCTATGTCTTTCAGAATCCTGATCATCAATTGTTCAGTACGACTGTGGAGCAAGAATTGGAGCTCGGCCCACGCAACCAGGGGCTGCCGGAGGACGAGGTGCGGGCCCGGGCCGAGCGGGCCGCCGTCGAATTTGGCCTCATGCCATGGCTGGACCGGCGGGTGGGAACGCTCAGTTTCGGGCAACGAAAGGCGCTGAGCGTGGCGGCCGTAGCCGCCATGCATCCGGCGGTCCTGGTGCTGGATGAGCCGACCTCCGGATTGCATTGGCAGGCGGCGCAAGCGCTGCTGGATCGGCTAGCCGAGCGAAACCAATTTGGTCACACCATTCTGCTGATCACCCACGACATGCGCCTGGTGGCAGAGTATGCGAGCCAGGCGGTGTTGATGCTGGATGGTCAGGTTGCTGCCAGCGGCGCGCCACACGAGATCTTCCAGCAGAGCGAACTGCTCCAGCGGGCGCGAATCGAACCGCCGCAAGTCGTGCAGTTAGCCAGCAGGCTCTCGCTGCCGACTGAAGTGTTGACCGTACCGGCTGCCTGCGAAGCGTACCTGGCGGTCCATGGTTGAGTTCTACACGCCCGGTACCAGCTGGATCCACCGCATGGACCCGCGGGTGAAGCTGGCTTTCACCGCGGCCACCGTGCTCAGCCTGCTGTTGGTGCGTCAGCTGCTGGCAACCGCCGTCGCCGGTGCACTGGTGGTGGCACTGTACGCCTCGGCCAGACTGCCAACTCCTCGCCCGCTGCGTGTGATTCGGCCGATCAGCCTATTGATGGCGTTGCTGCGCGCGGTCGCCTACCCCGCTGGATCAGAGCTAGTGGCCTGGGGGCCGCTGCGGCTGACCATCGGCGGCCTGGCCGACGGGGCGACGCTCGGCTTGCGATTGCTGGTCATGGCGCTGGCGGTGTTCTTGTGGCTGTACACCACCGAGAGCCGGGACATCGTGCAGGGTTTTGTTCGCTTGGGGCTGCCGTTTTCTTGGGGGCTGTCGCTCAGCTTGGCGTTGCGCTACATTCCGACCGTGGGCCGCGACTACCAGATCATCACCCAGTCGCAGCAGGCGCGTGGGCTGGACCCGCAGGCCAAGCGCGGGCTGGCGCGGGTGCGGGCACTGCTCCCGGGGCTGCTGGCGCTGATCGTGACCTCATTTCGCGCCAGCGAAAACATGGCGCGAGCGCTGGAGGCGCGGGCCTATGGAGCACCCGGCGTACGCCGCAGCACCATGAACGATCTGAGATTCCAACCACTGGACTGGCTGGTTCTGTTGACCGTCATTCTGGGCACTGGCGCCCTGATCTACCTGCGGTTGCGGTTCGGGTTCGGTGCCGAGCCGCTGCGGCTGATCGGTCAAGGGTAGGCCGCGCTGGGCGACCGATTTCCGTTGGGCAAGCTGCCCAACCCGGTACTGGGGCAGTTGCTCGGGCGAATCGGTGTGCACGATCCGCGGGTGGTCGTGGGGCCGGGGGTTGGGCTGGACGCGGCGGTGATCGACATCGGCGAGCGCTATCTGGTAGCCAAGACCGATCCGATCACCTTCGCCAGCGATTCGCTGGGCTGGTACGCGGTGCATGTCAATGCCAACGACATCGTCTGCATGGGTGCCACGCCGCGCTGGTTCCTGGCCACGCTGTTGCTTCCGGAAGGCGCAGGTCGTCAGCTGGCGGAGCGAATCTTGGGCCAGGTGATCCAGGCCTGCGAAGCGTTGGATCTGGCTCTGGTGGGTGGGCACACGGAGATCACTCACGGCATCGATCACCCAATCCTGGTCGGTTGTCTGCTGGGCGAAGTCGAAAAAGATGCACTGATCACCGGGGCTGGAGCCCGGCCGGGAGATGCGCTGATCCTGGCTGGCGGCATCCCGATTGAGGCGGTATCGATCCTTGCCCGCGAGCGAGGGGCGGCGCTGCGCGACCGGTTCGAGGCCGAGTACCTGGAGCGATGCCGCAACTTTCTGTTTGAGCCCGGCATCAGCGTGGTGCCGGCGGCGCGTGCAGCACTGGCCACCGGTCAAGTGCACGCCATGCACGATCCCACGGAAGGCGGGTTGGCGACCGGGCTGTGGGAACTTGCGCACGCCTCTGGACAGACGATTGAAGTGCAAGTTGAGAAGATCTCAGTCCTGCCGGAGGGGCAGGCGCTGTGCGAGGCTCTTGGGCTGGATCCGCTGGCAAGCATCGCCTCGGGGGCGCTGTTGCTGACGACGGCTGCGGCTCACGCCGAGCAGCTGCAGGGGGCGCTGGATAGCGAAGGGGTGACCAGCAGCGTGATCGGGAAGGTGCTCGAGTCGGCTGGCGACCCGCAGGTGTTCATGATCGAACAGTCGGAGCGCCGGCCGCTGCAGCTGCCGGAGCGCGACGAGATCGCCAGGCTGTTTGATCCAGCGGCCCCAGTGTAGATACAAAGGTACAAAGAAACAATGGTACAATCATACAATGCGACAATGTTCGGGTGCCGAGAGGTCGAGTTTGACCTGGGTCGCGCTGGCCGGAATGACATCGGCGGATCGTAATCTCGCGGCCTGTATTCGTTCAGCACGGAGTTTAGCTGCTCGCGTTTTGGCCGGGCGCGGAGGTCGAAGTGGCCGGGCTGGTTGAACTCGACCTGACCGCACACATCCCGATCTACCGCCAGATCGGCGATCAACTCCGGCTCCAAATCGAATCCGGCC
>CAZGCX010000180.1:0-1849 GCA_964524585.1 uncultured Anaerolineaceae bacterium | reverse complement strand
CCAGTTCAACGTGGGCGATCAACTGCCGACCGTCCGCCAGTTGGCCGACGAGCTCCAGGTGAACTTCAATACCGTGGCGCGGGCCTATCGGACCCTGGATGAAGACGGCTGGATCTCGACCCAACACGGTCGCGGGACGTACGTGTTGGGTGCTGCCCCGCAGCGTGAGTCCCGCGACTCCTCGCTGCGCCACCTGGTCCGCCGCTTCGCCGATCGGGCCGGACGATTGGGCTTCTCGCCGGAGCAGGTGGCGCGAGAAGTGGGCTACGTGCTGGAAGAGTGGGCCCAGCGAGAGGCCGAGGAGTGATGTTTCACGTGAAACACCGGATTGTTTCCGATCGGTCCACGGTCGGGATCCGGGGGGAACGGCCGGCAGCAGGCGTCAGCGCGATCCGGAGTCTGCGGAGCCCCAGGTTCTGACCATGGATATCGCCGCGCGATTGCTTAACGGCCTGTTGATGCTGGCGATGCCGCTGGCGCTGGGCGTGTACCTGGCACGTCGGCTGGACCAGCGTTGGGGGCTGTATTTGGCGGGGGCGCTGACCTTCCTGGGTTCCCAAGTGCTGCACCTGCCGTTCAACCTGTTGTTGCTGAACCCGAGACTGCAGCTCAGCCAGGGCGAGTTCACGCTGGGTGTGGTCGTCTCGGCCGCCGTATTGGGTCTCTCGGCCGGGGTCTTCGAGGAATCGGCCCGCTATCTGGTGCTCCGCTTCTGGCAGCGGGAGGCACGCTCCTGGCGGGCGGCCCTGATGTTCGGCGCCGGCCACGGGGGTTTCGAAGCCGTGGCGCTGGGTGTATTGGTCCTGCTCACGCTGACCCAAATGATTGCCTACCGTGGAGTAGATCTGAGCACCGTGGTGCCGTTGGAACAACTGGACCTCGCCCAACAGCAGATCGACAGCTACTGGGCCGCGTCAGCCCCTCTGGCACTGCTTGGGGCGGTGGAGCGTCTATTTGCGCTTTGCCTGCATCTTTCACTCTCGGTGTTGGTGATGAGAGTGTTCACCCACGGCAGCCGATGGTGGCTGGCCGCGGCTATCGGGTGGCATGCTGTGGTCGACGCACTGGCGGTGCTCGCCGTGCCGCAGCTTGGAGCGGTGGCCACAGAGGGCGTGATTGGTTTGACGGCACTGGTCAGTGTGGCGCTGATCCTCCGGCTGCGAGACCAAGCGCAGCCGGCCGAATTGCGTGCGGCGCCAATCGCGCCGCCCGCCGGCAATCCGGCCGGCCCGATCGACGCCAGCCTGCAATCCATCGAACGATCGCGCTACAGTGATGGCTGATAGCGGAAACCCGATTCTCCTGATTCTGAGGAACTGCTGGCAATGATTCGCATTGAGGGCTTGACCAAACGCTTTGGAAGCACTTTGGCAGTGGAAAATCTGCGATTTGAAGTGGAATCCGGCGAAGTGTTCGGGTTCTTGGGGCCCAACGGAGCCGGGAAGACCACCACCATCCGAATGTTGACCGGGCTGATCAGCCCGAGTGAGGGCAGTGCCGAAGTCGCCGGATACCGCCTGGGGGCGGACGATCAGGCGCTGCGACAGCGGGTCGGGGTGCTGACCGAGGCGCCCGGGCTATACGATCACTTGAGCGCGGCCAGAAACCTCTCGTTCTATGCCGAACTCTACGGCGTCCCGGATCCGCCCGCACAGGTTGAGAAGTACCTCAAGATGCTTGGCCTGTGGGAGCGGCGTTTTGAAGAGACCGGCACATTTTCCCGCGGTATGCGGCAGAAGCTGGCGATCGCCCGTGCACTGCTGCATGAACCGCCGGTGCTCTTCCTGGACGAGCCGACCACCGGCCTGGATCCGGAGGCCGCCCGTCTGATGCGAGACTTCATCGAAGG
>CAZGCX010000179.1:0-5340 GCA_964524585.1 uncultured Anaerolineaceae bacterium | reverse complement strand
CCAAAATGGACGCAGACACAACTTCACAGGTCGCCGAACTGGGCCTACAAATGGGAGAACAATGCCGTCTACGTCTCGGCCGACGGCGGCCTGACGTGGCGGCTGTTCATGTACTTCCCTAAACGCTAGTCCCTCGCGAACGCACAAACAGCCCGCCGCACTCGGACAACATGTCCGCTGCAAGCAGGCCCCCGTCTCTGCATCCTTGCCGTACCTTTGCCCGATTCTTGCTACCAGCGCGAGTCCTGGCGCTTGCTCCTCAGCCGCATAAGGCGGCGAGCTAGTTGCCGTCTAGTTCTGGCCTGCGTGAGCTGGCCTGTAGGTTAGGCGCTTGCCGCCGATGGCCTTGAGTGCGTTGTTGGCGCGCTCCGTGTCCTCGATCCCGAGAGCCGAGCGGTTGTTCCATTTGAAGGCAGCTTCCGATACGTAGCGCTGCAGATGCTGCTCTGAGACGGCATGATGCGTGCCGTACATCTGACGCTTCAGAATGGCGAAGAAGCTCTCTGCGGTGTTGACGTGCGCCTTGCCGTCTTTCGAGACGTACTCGCCGCGCGAGTGGTTGACGGGGCGGTGCGAGGCGAACTCCCGGCCGAGCCAATAATAGGTCAGGCTGTCATCGGTCTTCAGGTGCGACTTGCGGCTCGCCTGCGTCACGAGCACGTCGCGGATCGTTTTGGCCGTCACGTCGGCGACGTGCTTGGCGCGTAGCTCGCCGCCGCGCTCGACTAGCGCCACGACAGGGCGCTTCGGCGGGATCGGCTTGCCCTTGTGAATATTCTTCGCCTTGCCGCCGACGAACGTCTCGTCCGCCTCGATCGTCTTGCCGCTGCCTCCGATCGGTCCCTGCGTCTTTGGGGCTGGCGTCATGGCCTGGCGGATGCGATGGCACATGAACCACGCGGTCTTGTAGGTCACGCCGAGCTGCCGGTGAACCTGATGGGCGCTCATGCCCTTCTTCGAGCCGGTTAGAAGGAAGGTGGCCAGAAGCCACTTGTTGAGCGGTATCTTCGAGCGCTCAAAGACCGTGCCCACGGTCACTGTGTAGGGCTGCTCGCACGCCTTGCACTTGTAGAGGCCGGGGCGTGTGCTCTTGCCAGCGAGCTTCGTCGCCTCGTGCTTGGCGCCGCAATGCGGGCACACGGGGCCATTCGGCCACCGCTCGCCTTCGAGGTATTCGCGGGCCTTGTCGGCATCGTGAAAGATTGGATTGGTCAGGTCGATCACGGGAAGCTCCCTTGATGCTCTGACCTAGATATACGTCAGTATGCGCGGTATGTCAAGTATACAGTTCCCGAAGCCGCCGTATGCGTGCTCATGCGAGCGCCCCACTACAAGACCTACAGCCTCGCAGATCTCGAGTGGCTGGTGCCGCCGCCGCTGTTGACGGGGCCGTTCGCCGTTGTCACCGCGCTCGGTCCATTTGCACTGCGCCCTGAGAGCGGCGCGCTGACGTCCGCGGCAATCAAAAATAGGACAGCGCGCAATGCGTCGGGAGCGGCAGACGCTTGAGCAGAATTCATGATTCGGCGGCCTCAGGCATCTGCCCGATAGGTCCTGACGGGGAACACTCGCCAAAGCACTGAACAAGAACGACGATCCGCTCCAGGTCTCTCCTAAGCGACCTTTCTCTGCATGCGGAGATACCTAGTTGATGCCCAGCAGGAACGCTGCTCTTATGAGGATCAATTCTTACTTGATCATACTGACCGGGAGGGCCCCGCTTAGGGGACTAACATATGACCATATCAAGCCAAGATTTGCTGGACGCGGCATTCCTTGCATCAGCTGTCTATGAAGACAATCAATCGGCAAACGTGGGCCAGGGCTACACACTGGTCTCGCGAACAGAACTCGGACTGGGAGGACCTATATACGATCCGTATTTCGACGGAGACTATCTTTATGACTTTCTCGGGGCCCAAGGGTTCATTGCAAGCAACGGCGCGGAGCTCGCTATAGTGTTTCGCGGCAGTGATCCGTGGGATCTGGTTGGCGACCTATTCACCGATCTCTATTTTTCCGTTCAGTATGCTGCATTCGGAGAACTCATACAGGGATTTGAGTCGTTTATCGCCGGGTTGGCAATTAATAAGGTCCTCGTTATAGGGCACAGCCTAGGTGGAGCAATAGCCGAATTGTTTATGGCGCATCATCCGAATGACCCCAAATATGTCGGATTCACGTTTGGCTCTCCCGGATCAGGGAACGCACTCGGAGACGATGATAGGCTCCTCAACATCGGACACTCTGGCGATAGTGTATTTCGCTTCGTAACTGAACAGATGGGAGTTCACGGTGCCGATATTACGGTAGACCTGCCGACTGTTCCCGACATGGTCGACGTCCTGCCTAGCAATTTTCTGGAGCTGATTGCGAGTCATGAGGAGCACGAGCAAAATTCGTACATTAGTACTGTAAATCTGATCGGCAATTCGATCCTCTACGAGATCTTCATTCAAGACCCCAATGGCTATCGTGTTGTCGCGGAGTCGCGTTTTGGGGAGTCTAATTCACCGTCCAGTTTCAAGCTCTCCGGACAGGAGGGCGTTCGGGATTTCATGCTGGGTGGCTTTGGCAATGATACGCTTGCCGGCCTTTCAGGGGATGATCTCATTGATGGTGGGACTGGGCAGGATAGCCTCAGCGGCGGTGACGGCAATGATTGGCTCGCAGGTGGACAAGGAGACGACATCCTCAACGGTGGTGGGGGCGACGATTCGATTGACGGCGGCGATCAGTTCGACTTTGACTCTGTCGAGTACCTCTTAGATCAGAGCCAGTATGACGTCACGGTCGACGGCGACGTTGTAACAATCATTTCGCTGGCCTCAAACGAAGGCACTGACACTGTCCGTGACGTCGAAAGCTTTCTGTTCAACGGCAACCCTGTTCGTTTTGAAGACCTCGAAGGCCAGCCCTCGTCGACCCCACCGCCCGTAGAGCCGCCACCACCAGCCCCTCCACCGCTGCCGGGCCCACCCACTACCGGGGATGACTTTCCCAATAATCAGTACACGCCAGCGCAGATTACGATGAGCGCGGCCGGCTACGGCATGATTCATGGTTTCGTCGAGCAGGCCAAAGACACTGACTGGTTCAAGATCAACCTTGTAGCGGGCCACTCCTACCAGATTACCGTTCTCGGTGAGTCGTCAACCGGCGCTGCAAGCTACCTGGACAACACCTTTTTCCGGGTCCGACATGACAGCGCGGGCTTTGATGCCAACGGGAGGCCAAACGCCGTCCCACAGTTCAGCGATCCAGACGGCACAGCCTGGGATGACGTGATCGGCGCCGACGCGCGAGCCACCTACACCGCGCCAGCGTCCGGGCAATACTACATCAGCGTTGGCGGTGGCGGTCCTCTTGGTGTGTGGGACACCGTTACCGGCGAATATTGGGTCATGGTGGTCGATGTCTTCGGGGGACAGCCGCCCAACCAGGCGCCAATTGCTGTCAATGACACATTTGCTGTCACCTATGGGCAGACGATCCAAGGCAACGTTCTGAGCGATAACAACCAGACGGGTGCCGACTACGATCCTGATGGGTCGCTCCTAACGGTGGATGTCATCAGCAGCCTTTCCACATCGTCTGGCGGCACAGTCGATGTACTGTCCAATGGCGCTTTTCAGTATATTGCTCCCGCGAGTGGAGCGACTACGACGGATAGCTTCACCTATACCGTTCGTGATGGAGCCGGCGCCTCCGCGAGTGGTCTCGTCACAATCAACCTCAGCGCTTCCGGCGGCAGCTTCTTCACAGAAGGTGATGATACGCGCACGCTGCCGGCCGGGGGAGGCAATTGGTATGCGCTGGGCGGCATCGACCTTGTCTACGGTTCCCTGTCAGGAGAAGCCATATTCGGCGGAGCCGGCGATGACAGAATACTCGCGGGCGGTGGCAATGACTTCATCGATGGTGGTCCAGGCTCGGATCAATTGAGAGGTGGAGCTGGCGACGATTGGATCATTTCGGATGGCCTGGACTCGTACATCTCCGGCGACGATGTCACGGGCACCCTGCCGGGAATAGACCACGACACGCTCGAATTCCAGGGAACGGCGGGCGGCGTCGTCGTCGACTGGTTTGGCGGGCAAGGAATCCAGGCCGAAGGTATCGAGGTTGTGATCGGCACCGACTTTGCTGATCAACTGAGCGGCCATGACGTTGCTGACAACACGTTCTACGGCCGCGGCGGCAATGATGTCATGAGGGGCTGGGGCGGCAACGATACCCTGTATGGCGGAGACGGGAATGACACGATTAGAGGTGATAGCGGCGACGATAATCTGTTCGGAAATGACGGTGACGACGAAATCCGGGGTGGTGATGGGCGCAACTATATTGATGGTGGCCCAGGAAATGACCTGATCTACGGCGGTCCGGGAGACGATGTGCTGACCGGAGGAGAAGGTGATGATGTCGTACTTGGCGAGGATTCATTCGGACAACCTGGGAACGACTACATAGTCGCCAGCGCTGGCACCGACCGTTTGGTGGGCGTCGATGGTGTCGATACGGTCGATTTTTCCAATGCTCCGGCCGCGGCCGTCGGCGGAACGAGCGTCAGCGTATCGGGCTGGGGGACGAGCACCTTAGAGAACATTGAGATCCTCATAGGATCGAGCTTCGGTGACAATCTGCAGGCGCAGCCACAATTTACCGAGATGCACCTTGGTGCCGGTAATGACTTTGGCTTCGCTGCTGACAGCGTCATTTCGATTTGGGGCGATGACGGCGACGACGTGTTGATCGGCGGACTGTCAGGTGAAACGTTCTATGGCGGCGAGGGAAACGATCAACTAATCATGAGCAACGGCGACAACATCGCCTTCGGTGACGGTGGGGAAGACTTTATCAATGGAGGCTCGGGAAGCGATACATTCCACGGAGGGAATGGCGACGATACCCTGACAAGCGGTGGTGGGTCGGACTCGCTCTTCGGCGACTCCGGCGACGATCTACTTGATGCTGGTCCCGGTGATGACAGTCTCAGTGGCGGTCTTGGCAACGATACTTACGTGGTCGATGCCGCTGGAGATGTCGTGACAGAGAATGCCGACGAGGGTATCGACACGATCCAGACGACACTGGCGGGTTATACACTTGGCGCCAATGTCGAGAATCTCACCTTCACGGATGCCGGTACACATACTGGTGTTGGCAACACCCTCGATAACGTTCTCACTGGCGGCCCTGGCAACGACACGCTGATCGGCGGGGCGGGCGAGGACACGCTCTTGGGCGGCACTGGCAGCGACTTGCTGCTTGGCACCGCCGATGGGGACGTGATCGACGGCGGCAGCGGCTCTGACACGGCGAGCTACTCGGGCAGCG
>CAZGCX010000178.1:0-5359 GCA_964524585.1 uncultured Anaerolineaceae bacterium | reverse complement strand
ATCGTCATCGGGCCCACCCCGCCGGGCACCGGCG
This sequence comes from uncultured Anaerolineaceae bacterium, assembly GCA_964524585.1. Taxonomy (GTDB): domain Bacteria; phylum Chloroflexota; class Anaerolineae; order Anaerolineales; family E44-bin32; genus JADFRG01. Next base: position 5,325 of record CAZGCX010000178.1, on the reverse strand, counting down.
TGATCGCGCCGGCCACCTCTACCGCTTCCTCGAAGGCGACGTCTCCCACCAACCGATAGCCCCGCTTGGCCGTCGCATCGTCGACTCGATTGATGCCGACGTCGATCACCGTCGCGCCGGGCTTGATCCAATCGCCCCGCACCATCTCGGCCCGTCCGATGGCCACCACCAACACGTCGGCCGTCCGGCAGACCCCTGCGAGATCGGCAGTGTGCGAATGACAGATAGTCACGGTGGCGTTCTCCCGCACCAGCAGCAGCGCCGCCGGCATGCCGACGATGTTTGAGCGCCCAACCACCACCGCATTTGCCCCATCCAGCTCTGCCCCGGCTCGTTTGAGCAGCGTGATGCAGCCCATCGGAGTGGCGGGAACGAATTCCGGTGTACGTCCCTTCTGTGCGAGACGGCCGATGTTTACCGGATGAAATCCGTCCACGTCCTTGCCCAGATCGATCCTGGCCAGCACCGCCTCTTCGTCGAGACCATCCGGCAGCGGCAGCTGCACCAGGATGCCGTGGACCAGGGGGTCGGCGTTCAACTGCTCGACCAGCGCCTCCAGTTCGGCTTGCGGCGTGTGGGCAGGCAGTTCATGTGCGAACGAGTCGATCCCAAGTTCCGCGCAGCGCTTGCGCTTCATGCGTACGTATGTCTCGGACGCTGGATTTTCGCCGACCAGTACCGTCGCCAGACCAGGGGTCGGCCCACCGCGCTCCGCCAGCCGCCGGACCCGGGCTTCAACGTCGGCCTGCAGCTCTGCTGCGATTGCTTTTCCGTCAATCAACGATGCCGTCACGTCATCGCCTCACAAAGTGAATTCGCCCCTCGGGATTCTGGTACGGCAAGGGCGCGTAAGCAAGGACGAGTGTCCGGAAGCTGCGGGCAGGAGGCCAGTAGACTGCTACGGCCGCCAGGCTGGATCGAAATCCAAAGCGGGGTCAACCGATAGCTGCGTCACGCTGCTGCAGCTGGTGGTCATAATGGCGATGTTGTGGTCTACGCCATCCGGCCAGGTTTCGACCACCAGCCACCGCCCGTCGGGGGAGAAGTCTGGCTCCACCATCGGATGGCTGGTGAATGGGCTTTGCTGGCAAACCCGGAAATCGGGGACTCCCCGATCCTCAAACTGCGCGGCCACCAGGCGCGGGACGCCGGAGACCCGCCGCTGGAAGACCACCAGCGAGCCGTCCGGCGACCATGCCGGGTGGCTATCCTCGGTATCGCCACGGGCGAAGCGCTGCTCGTTTTCACCGTCGTCCGACATCAGCCAGACCTGTGGGGAACCGTTCCGATAGGAAACAAACAGCAGCGCGGTGCCCTGGGACGACCAGCTGGGTTGGATCTCTCGAAAGGTGTTGTCGCTCACATTATGGACCAGATTGCCCTCCAGCTCGATGACGTACACCTGCGGCCGCCCCAGCCGCTCCGAGGCGAACGCAATTCGGTCGCCCTCTGGAGACCAGGACGGATCGTAGTCGCCTCCGGGCGCAGTGATCAGGGGCTGAAGCTGCAGGCTGTCCAGCTCCAGCATCCACAGGCCGGCCCCCGGGTAGGTCTCCTGACTGCTCGGACACGGCGAGGTGAAAACCAGCGATTGGCCGTCGGGCGACCAGGAAGGCTGGCAAGCACCGTCTGAAAGGTTGGTCAGGGGTTTGAGGCCGGTTCCATCGATGTTGATCAGGTAGATCTGCGGCGTACCGCTCCGGTCGGAGGCAAAGGCGATCTGGCCAACTCCTCCACCGATGGGGGTCGGCGCCGGAGTGAGGGTCAGCTCGGGGTTGACGGTCGGGAGCGGGGTGGCAGAGGGCAGCACGATCGTCGGAGACGGCTCCACTACCGCCACGGCCCGGGTGGCATCCGCAGTCGGCTCCACTGCGCTCGGGGTATTGGTCGAGGCGCCACCTGAGTTTCCAGACTGCCGGGAGAGCATTGTGCCGGCCGCGATGGCGGTCACCACTAGCAGCGGCACCGCCACAACCGGCCAGCGCCGCGGCTTCTTCTCCTCCCATGGCAATCGGGTCGGCAAATCACCGAAGCCGGCGGTGATCGGCTCGCGGAAGCTGCGATCGATGTTCGGATAATCGCTCACCACGGTCGGCTGGCTGGCGCGAGAGGCGGAGCTCAGCGCAGAAGCGAATTCGGCCACTGATTGGTAGCGTTCTTCGGGGCGCACCGCCAGGGCGCGTTCGATGGCCCGGGCCAACGCCGGTGTGACCTGCGGATTGCGCCGGCGAAGCGGCGTCAACTCATCGCGGCCCATCGCCCGCTCCAGCGAGTCCTCCGGCACCTCCGCCGTCAGACAGGCATACATGGTGGCGCCCAAGGCGTAGATGTCGGTCCGCGCATCGGTCCGCCCGGTGCCGTATTGCTCCGGCGGAGAGAAGCCGGGGGTCATCGCCTTGGCGCCGGTGGTGGTGGTGCCCGACTCATCCGCCACCTTGGCAAGGCCAAAGTCGACCAGCACCGCCCGGTTGTCGGGCTGGATCTTGATGTTCCCAGGTTTGATGTCGCGATGCAGGATCGGATACGGTTTGCGGCTGTGCAGGTAGGCCAGCGCATCGCAGGTTTCCATGAACCAGGGCAGCGCCTCGGCCTCATCGACCGGCCCGCTGGTTTCGAGCCGCTGACGTAGATCCCGGCCCTGGATGAAATCCATCACCAGGTACTGGCCTTGATTGTTGATTACGAAGTGATCGGTGACCCTTGGCAGGTTTGGATGCCGCAGGCTGGCAAGGATGGTCGCTTCTTTATAGAACTGGCGAGCATACTCTTCGGTGGTGAAGAGGTTTTCCTTGACCGCCACTTCGACGTTGAGGTTGGTGTCCCTGGCCTTGTAGACCGCGCCCATGCCTCCTTGACCAAGGACAGCTTCGATGCGGTAGCGGTTCCGGAGGGTCGCACCTGGTTCGAGCGGCATGTGCGGCTGATTGTAGCAAATGGGATACCCATTGACTACCTGGATGCTTCTGGTGCGCTCCTGCAGGGTACCGGCTGTTTCGAGCGACTGCCGGGCGCCGGCGCCCGAGTCGGCCGATTGGACTGCTCGCGCTATACTGCGGCGCTCAGAATCCCGATGACCAAGATCCGTTGCCTCGCCCGTACGCTTACACTCAGTTCGATCGCGCTTACCGCCTGCTCCTTTCAGCCGATCGCTGATGCCGCGCCCGACCCGGCTGCGATGCTGGAACCTGCCGAGCCATCCGAAACCCCGCCGCCGCGGCCCAGTGCGACCCCGGACGCTACCGATCCGCCGACTGCAACGCCCAGCTCCACAGCAACCCGCTACGCCAGCGGGCCCTACAGTGTCGGCTACAGCGTCACCGGACGGGAGCTGCAGATGTACCGCTTTGGCAACGGCCCCGACCGCTATTTGATTGTTGCCGGCATACACGGTGGTTACGAGTGGAACACGGTCGCACTGGCCGGCGAACTGATTGAGCACCTGACCGGCCACCCGGAGGCGGTTCCCGAACGCCTGACACTGTTCGTACTGCCGGACCTCAATCCGGATGGAGAGGCCCGTTCACACGGCTATGCCGGTCGAGCCAATGAGCATGGCGTGGATCTGAATCGCAATTGGCCATCGCGCTGGCAGGCGGATTGGCCAAAAGCCGGTTGCTGGGACTACCTTCCGATTACCGGGGGCACTTCCCCCGGATCTGAGCCAGAGGTGGTGTGGTTGATGGACTTCATACTGCGCAACGACATCCAGGCCATCATCAGCTATCACAGCGCGGCATTGGGAATCTTTCCCGGAGGACAGCCACCGCTGCCGGCCTCCGTCCGGCTGGCCGAGACCCTGGCAACGGTCGCCCCCTACCCCTATCCTCCGCTGGACGGCGGTTGTCTGTACACTGGGCAGTTTGCCGACTGGGCTGCGGAACAGGGAATCCCGGCGGTGGACGTCGAGTTGACCAACCACCGCGACACCGACCTAGGGATCAATCTGTCAGTGCTGGAAGCCTTCGTGAATTGGATGCGCTGATCGCGGGACGCACAAAGCCAGTCCGCTGCGGAGTGTGGTCGGGAAAGATCTCGGCAACGGCTGGATTGTTGAGCCGCTGCTGGCAGACTTCGCTCAGCACGTCCCGATAGTCGGTGGTGACCGGCAGGTCGCCTGGGCCAAACAGCAACTCCGGCTGGAGACCGGGCCACTCACCGAGCACCCTCCCCCCCGCCACGTTGCCCCCCATCAGCATCATTAAGCCGCCGTGACCGTGGTCGGTGCCCAGGCTGGCATTCTCCTTCACCCGGCGGCCGAATTCAGTCATCACCACCACCGTCAGCCGTGACTGGAAGTCGGCCAGGTCGGCATGAAGCGCGGCCAGCCCGCCGGCCAACTCGGCCATCAGCTGCGGCATATGACCATCATGGGTTCCCTGCGCGAAATGGGTGTCCCAGCCGCCCAGGTCGATCGCTGCGACCTCCAGTCCGACCTCGGCCCGAATGAGCATGGCGATTTGCCGTAGTCCAGTTCCATAATCGGTGCCCGGGTAGTCCAACGATCGGCTTGGCTGGTAGGCCGCGGGGTTGAGTTCGGCCAGCACCTGCAGGATGTGCAGAGTCTCCTGGCCCAGCACACCCAGTGGGTCACTGGGCCGGTACAGCGAAGATAGCCCGGCCTGCATTAGCTGTTCGATCTGCTGGTCGCCGGCCAGGTGAAACTGGGAGATGGAGCGCAAGGCGGTCACCGGGATGGCGCCTTGCAGGCTGCGCTGGACCGCCTCGCCCAACCCTACGCCCCGTAATGGTGACCCGTTTCCGGTGGCCAGTGTGGCCAGGTGCCGGTTGATCCAACCGGAGGCCGGTCCTTGGGCGGTTTCCACTCCTCGCTCCATCAGTTCCATCGCCTTGAAGTGGCTGCGCGACTCATCCGGCGCCCCGCAGGCGTGAATCAGGGCCAGCATTCCGTCTTGCCAGATTGGCAGCAGTGGCTGCAGCGCCGGGTGGAACCCAAAGAACCCATCCAGGTCGATCGCCCGCTCAGCAGACCTGACTTGCCGATCGTCGGGCCGGGGAACCGCAAGGGTTGGCCGCTGGTCGTAGTAGGCGTCCTCGCCGAATGGCACAAGCATGTTCAACGCATCGGCGGCTCCTCTCAAGAAGATCACAACCAAGACATCGCCGCGCAGTGTGTCATTGAAGGCCAGCCGCGGCATCCAGGCTGGCCAAGTCTGGCGCGCAGCGGCCGCAGCATGCGCGTTGCAGCAGGAGTGCTTCAAGGTGCCTAAACAGGTTGCTCGTTCGAGCATGGTGGCCTCCCGGCACGGCTACAAATCCTGGAATCCGGGCGAAGCCATCAACCCGGCCAGGATCAGCTGCACGGTG
>CAZGCX010000177.1:0-5397 GCA_964524585.1 uncultured Anaerolineaceae bacterium | reverse complement strand
CGGTGAGCAGAGAATGTGGTCCACCATCATCGTGTCGTGGTTTGAGAATCCACGCCGATTCACGACCGAGTCCCAACTGGTGGTGGCGAGCACCCCTCGCACGCCGGGTAACCAGCGATTCGACGTCAACACCCGGCCGAATCCGTACAATCAGACTACCGTCTCGGAGTTGGGGATGCTGCTGGCCGATCTATATGATTGCCAGCGCGGCGGCGGAGCGTTGCTGGCCGCCTTCCCGAATGAACTCACACCCTCCGAATGCGGGCACATCCTGGATCTGCTCTCCCAGAATCGGATCGCCTGGTTGATCGAGGCCAGCGTTCCGGAAGGCACGCGGGTGGCGCACAAGCACGGCTGGACCTCCTCGCCACTGGACACCATCACTGATGCCGGGATCGTTTACTCACCTGGCGCTGACTACGTGCTTGCGATGTCGTTGTGGGACAGCAACGAGATGATCTGGGAACCGACCGCGGCGATGTTCGCCCAGCTCGGCCGTGCGGTGTACAACTACTTCAATCCCTGAGCCAGTGACCCAATTAACAGCGCGGTCTGGGGGCGATGTCTCCCGGCCGACAAAAGCGAAGCTTGTCTGGAGTTTGCCAGCAGCGGCGGCTGCGGCAGTGACGCTATTGCTGCTGGCCGGAGGCGCTTCTGCCTCACCGCTGGCTCAGTCCAATGAGACTTCGCCTTTGGCTCAGCCTCCGACGGTTAGCATCCCTACCGTGACCGGTACGCCGATCGGCCCAGAAGTCGTCGTTCCGGACCGAGTCAACGTGCGCACTGGCCCGAGCACCGATCCCGGCTATGAACTGATTGGGGTGTTGATCGCCGGCCAGCGGGCGCCAGCCATCGGGCGTACTGCGGCGGGGCTGTGGATCCAGATCGAGTACCCGGGGGTGCCAGGCAACGTGGCCTGGGTCTATGCACCGTTTGTGGTTCTGGACCCGCCAGGCGCCACGCTGCCGATCGTTGAACCACCCCCGACCTCCACCCCTCGGGTCACTTCCACCATTGATCCGACCTTCGCCGCCCAATTCAACCTGAACGACGTGACGCCGACCCGTTTGCCAACCTTTACGCCGCCGGCGCCGATCGCCCAGCCGACTCTTGCACCCACCAGCGCCGAGGGGCGCAGCGGAATCCCCCCGATTGCGACCATCGCTGGGTTGGTACTGATCGGAATGTTTGGGTTGCTGATCTCGGTGTTGCGAGGAAGTTAGCGGGGCGCCGACCCGCGGCTGTTCACAGCGGTCGGCGGCCGGCGAACCCGCCGTCCAGCTCGTGCCAGAAACTGACCGTCGATTCTCCCAGCTTCCAGCACAGGAAAACCTCTCGATCCTCCCGCAGCGCGGGGAAGTCGAGCAGACCTTGATCGATGTCTTTCACCAGCGCGCCGTGCATCTGAACCTGGTCGATCAAGGCGCGTACTTGGACCATCAGCAGCATCAGGTCACCGGTCGCCTTGCTCCCACCGTTCCCGAGCGCCTTTTGTAAACCACTCTCGAGTTCGGGCCGCAGCGCGACGATTTGGTCGCGCAGCTCCATCAACTGCTCGACCAACGGACGCACCTGATCCAGCGTGCGGTTGGCCTCATCTGGGGTGAAGTGTCGGTCGAATTGAAACATGTGAAAAACAAAAAGCAGGTCGCAATCGGCGACCTGCTAAGGGTAAAGCCTCTGCTGGTTGGCGGTCAATCCCATATCCGCCCGGGCCGGCTGAAGCTTGCTACGGCTTTGGTTTCCGGCTCAATCCCATACCCGTTCTGGGCACAGACAGGGACTTCGCCTTTCGGCTCAGCAGCAGCCTTCGGAGTGGGCGTGGCCCTCGGACGATTCCGCGGTGCGAAATGAGTGGCCGCAGCCACATGCCGACACCGCATTTGGATTCTCGATCTTGAACCCGCCCGCCATCAGGTCGTCCACGTAATCGATGGTCGAGCCGGCCAGGTAGTCGATCGAGATCGGATCGATAACCACTGCAACATCGTCGAACTCGTAACGCAGGTCGTCCGGTCGGGGTTCCGGCTCCAGGCCCATTCCGTACTGCATGCCGGAGCAGCCTCCGCCGGAAACGAAAACGCGCAGGGCATAGCCCGTCAGCTGCTTCTCTTGGATCAGCCCACGCACACGCTCGACCGCACCAGCGGTCAGCGAGATCTGGGGCAGGTGGATTTCGGTTTCAGTCTGCGGCAGGTCAGCAATCGCCATCACACTCTCCTTAGCGATCTAATTCTCATAAGTTGTGTCAAGTTTATCAACCTTGGGGTGGGTTGTCAATTTCCACCCCGGTCCTGGGTGCCACCGTTGTCTTATGTCAACTCAACGTGCGAAAGCTGCACACCGGACTTGGATCGACGATTCGGCTGGCGACCGAGACTTCGGTCCCGAGCAAGGCGCCGATCAGAGCCCGATCGAAGTGGCACAGTGCGGGTGTGGCCCGCGCCAGTTCCAGGTACGGGCAATTGGCGAGCTCCACCACCGTGGAGTCGGCGGAGTGCTCGAATGAGGGGAAGTATCCGCGCCGCTCCAGGAAGGCTCTCAGGCCGACCATGCCGTCACCCGGTCGATTGGCCCTGCCGAACTCGGCACCGATCGACTCGAGAGTCAACTCCAGGTCGGCGCCCGCATGCTTTGGACTCAGCGAAGCCAGCAGACAGCTGCACAGCTCCTCATAGTTGCGCGGCATTAGCCGATCAGCCGCGGGTGCAGCCCGATAGATCAGTTCGGGTCGACCGGGGCCCGGCTTACGTCGGGCGGTCGGCCGCGAAACAAGCCCATCGGCCTGCAGCGCATCCAGATGGTGGCGGATGGTGACCGCAGTCAGACCGAGTCCGACGCTCAGGTCGGCGACCGAGGCTTCTCCGACCCGCTTCAGATGGTGCAGGATTCGCTGGCGCGACTCGAGGGGCATGTGCCTGATCATTCTAGAATTCGTGGATTAATTTGTCAAACCACGTCTTCTAAAATAGGGCCCGGCTTGACAGTTGTGAAAGCCGGCACGTATAATTCCGCCGAAGGTACGCAGCCCGGCGTGAAGTGCCGAAACGTGCCTCGAAGGGGCAAAGTGCTGAGCCCGGGGCGTAGTGCCGGAGGGAAACGGTGAGCGAAGATCTTTCGAGTTCTGCCCAGGAAGACCTCACAAACCCTGCATTCCCCGTCCCAGAAAACCTCGCGGGACAAATCGCCATCACCTCGCTAGACCGGATCTACAACTGGAGCCGTCGCTCGTCGGTGTGGCCGATGATGTTTGGCCTGGCGTGCTGCGCGATCGAAATGATCTGCACCGCCGCCAGCCGATACGACTTCTCCCGTTTCGGAATGGAAGTGATGCGGCCAAGCCCGCGGCAGGCCGATCTGATGATTGTTTCAGGAACGGTCACCAAGAAGATGATTCCGCAAATCGTGCGGCTGTATAACCAGATGCCGGAACCCAAGTACGTGCTGTCGATGGGTGCATGCTCATCCGGCGGGGGCCCGTTCAAGGAAGGCTACAACGTGGTCTCCGGGGTGGACAAATTCGTCCCGGTCGACGTCTACGTGACGGGATGCCCACCCACGCCGCAAGCCCTGCTCCACGGATTGATCAAGCTGCAGGAGAAGATCGACAAGCAGTCGGTCCTCTCGGCGGACTGGTACAAGCCGGGCGCCGAGGCGCCGATCCCGGTGCCGCTGCTTGGCCCGGATTTGGTCGACCCACGCGACTTTCCGGATTTCGGCGCCAAGCTCAAGGCGCAGCAAGAGCGGGCCGCAGCAGCTGCCGCGGCGGTTGCCGAGTGATCGCCCGCCTCGGCGTGGAAGCAACACCGCCCTTGGAAACCGAACTTGATTGAATCCGACGTTCCCAACGAGGCCCAACCGGCGGCGGAGGCCGTCGAAACGCGCCAGCCGGACCCGTTCGAGCAGCAGTTTCCCGGCGTGGCCAGCATCGACGAACGGGAGGGCTACTCCGGCTATTTGGTCCCCAGCGACAAGCTGTTCGATTTCGCCAACCGAATCAAAAGCGAAATGGGATACGACTATCTCTCCTCAGTAACCGGTGTGGATTACCTGCCGGACGAGAAGATGGAAGTGGTCTATCACGCCTATCGCACAGCGGGCGGACCGGCCTTGGTTTTCAAGACCCAGGTAGCGCGTGAGGATCCGGTAGTGCCCTCGCTGGTGGGGGTTTGGCCTGGCGCTGACTTCCAAGAGCGGGAGGCCTGGGACCTGTTGGGAATTCGCTTTTCCGGCCATCCGAACCTGCGACGCATCCTGATGTGGGAAGGGTTCGAGGGGCATCCGCTGCGCAAGGATTGGCAGGAAGCCTACTACGAAGAAGAGACGAAGCCGTTCAAGAACCGCTGGCCGGGCGGCGAAGTCTACCGTATCGAGGATCAGGTCCCCTTCCGCAAGAACGTCAAGTACCCGCCGGAGTTCACGCCGGAGGGTTGGATCCCGGAGGGCGACGCCGCTTTGTACGCCGGTATGGGCCAGTACCAGGGCAACGGCAACGGAAGCACGCTGAAGACCGATCAGATTGTGGTTAACCTCGGTCCGCAGCATCCCTCCACCCACGGCGTGTTCCGGATGGTGGTGACGCTGGACGGTGAGACCGTGACCGATCTGCAACCGGTGATGGGCTATCTACACCGCAACCACGAGCAGATCGGGGAACGCAATACCTTCCTGATGAACATGCCCTACACCGACCGGCTGGACTACATCAGTTCGATGAGCAACAACTTCGGCTATGCCCTGGCGGTGGAGCAGTTAATGGGGATCAAGCCGCCGGAACGCACCGAGTACATCCGGGTGATGATGGCCGAGCTCACCCGAGTTGTGAACCACCTCTGGGCGATCGGTTTTCTGCTCAACGACCTGGGCGCCTTCTTCACCCCTGCGCTATATGCCATCAACGAGCGCGAGCTGATCCTGGATGTGTTCGAGGCCGTTTCCGGCTCGCGCATGATGTGCAACTACTTCCGCTTCGGTGGATTGTCCCGCGACTTGCCGCCTGGGACATTGGAGACCATTCGCGAGCTGGTCTTTGAGCGTCTGCCGCGGCGGATCGACGAGCTGGACCTATACCTGACCGGCAACGAGATCGTGCGCAGCCGCTGCATCGGGGTCGGGGTATTGCCGCCGGAGAAGGCGATCGCCTATTCGGTCGGTGGGCCGGTGCTGCGTGCCTCCGGTGTGGCCTACGACGTGCGCCGGGCGGATCCCTACGGCATCTACGATCGATTTGATTTTGACGTGGCGGTGCGGGAAAACGGCGACGTGTACGATCGGTACGTGATCCGCATCGACGAGATGCGTCAGAGTCTTCGCATCGTGCAGCAAGCGGTCGAGCAGATCCCAGAAGGCGAAATCCAAACCGGCAAGGCGCAGTATCAGGTGCGGGTGCCGGCCGGG
>CAZGCX010000176.1:0-5416 GCA_964524585.1 uncultured Anaerolineaceae bacterium | reverse complement strand
GCTTTGCATTGCAAACGCTGGTTGGCGGCGAGCCTCAACACTTCCCACCGGACTTCTTGGCCCGCCCGGTGGCTGGGATCAACCTGGGCCTCGAATCGTTTTACGATAGCCTGCGCATTCAGGGCGCGCAGGCGGTGCAAGTGGACTGGCGGCCGCCGGCTGGCGGGGACGAGCGACTGCAGGCCATCCTGCGCAAGATGAAGGCCGCATGACCGGCACCTGGGGCGTTTGCAAATGCGACGGCCCGAGCACGGGCGTGCGGCGCTTCGACCGTGAAGACCTGATCGCTTAGGAGCACAGCATGGATATTGACGCAGCCAACGCAACCGCCACCGAGCGCATGATGGCCGCCCGGCCGATGCTGACCGGGATCGAGCCAGCCCGGAAAGTGATCCCCGGCATGAAAGACAACCTGATCCTGCACGCCGGGCCACCGATCGAATGGGAGCGCATGTCCGGCCCGCTCAGGGGCGCAGTGATCGGTGCCCTCTTGCTGGAAGGATTGGCCATGGACGAATCGTCGGCGACCGCCATGGTCGAGGCTGGCGAGGTCGAGTTCTCGCCCTGCCACCACCACAACGCGGCCGGGCCGATGGCGGGTGTGATTTCGGCCTCGATGCAGGTTTACGTTCTCAAGAATCCAACTCACGGGAACACGGCTTATTCCAATTTGAATGAGGGTTACGGCAAGGTGCTGCGTTACGGCGCCTACAGCCCGGAGGTGATCGATAAGCTACGCTGGATGAACTCGGCCTTTGCCGACGTACTGAGAGCGGCGCTGGCCGAGAGTGACGGCCTGGACATCCGGGCCCTGCTGGCTGAGGCGCTGCACATGGGCGACGAAGGACACAACCGCAACAAGGCCGGCTCGCTGCTGTACTTGAAGCTGCTGTCGCCGCTGATCGCCAGGAGCACCAAGGATTCGGCGCTGGAAGCAGAGGTGCTGCAGTTCCTGGGGGATAACGCCCTGAGCGTGCTCAACCCGGTCATGGCAGCCTGCAAAGCGATGGCCGACGCCGCGCACGGCGTAGAGGGCAGCACGGTGGTAACCGCCATGGCCCGCAACGGCACCGACTTCGGCATCCGGGTCAGCGGATTGGGCGACGCCTGGTTCACCGCCCCGGCACAAATCCCGGACGGGCTGTACTTCCCGGGTTACGACAGTGACGACGCCAACGCTGACATCGGCGACAGCACCATTACTGAGACCGCCGGAATCGGCGGGTTCGCCATGGCGTCCGCCCCAGCCATCGTCTCCTTTGTGAGCGGCACGCCGCAGGATGCGCTGAACGCCACACTGGAGATGTACGAGATCACCGTGACCGAGCACCAGCACTTCACCATCCCGCCGCTCGACTTCCGCGGCACGCCCACCGGGATCGACATTCGAAAGGTGGTAGAGCTGGGCGTGACCCCCCGGGTCAATACCGGCATCGCACACAAAGAAGCGGGCGTCGGCCAGGTCGGGGCCGGATTGGTCCGCCCGCCGAAAGAGATCTTTGAGCAAGCGCTGATCGCCTTCGCCGAGAAATACGGATTGGAGTGAGCGAGCGGGTGTGCGGCGAAAGCCGCTTCCCGGTCTGCGTTGGCCAGGGTGAGGGACACGAGCGGACTTCTCAGAGGATTGAGCTGAGCGCACCCAGTTAAGGAGAACAAGCATGAAGCCGTACGATCTTTCGCAGCCGCTGAATCAAGATGCACCGTTCTGGCCGTTCTACCCGCCGTTCGAAGTCAAGTACATCAAGCGCAAGGCCGAGCAGGGCGTGAACGCACAATACATCATGACCTCCAACCACATGGGCACCCACCTGGACGCCCCGCGTCACTTCGTGACCGCCGGCAAGACCATCGATGAGCTGCCGCTGGAGTGGTTGTATGGGGAGGGCGTGATCGTCGACTTGAGCGATGTGTTGGGTGAGCTGGATCTGTTCACGCCGAAGATGATCGAGGAGCGGGTGGAGGTGAAGCAGGGCGACATCCTCTTCATCCATACCGGTTGGCACAAGCATGCGCAGTTCGGCACGGAGCCGGACGAGGAGAAGTACATCCACCGGCACCCCGGCCCGCACTTTGAGATCGTCGACTGGCTGCTGGAGAAGAAGATCCACCTGTGGGGTGTCGACATGATCTCGACTGACCACCCGATGAACTTGCCCATCGGGCGCTTCCTCGGCAAGGGTGGGTTGGAGCACTGGCAGAAAGTGCGGCGGCAGTGCGAGGAGAAATTTGGGGTGGACAAGATGGATGAGTTGTTCCCCGAGCGGGCTTACCAGCTGACGCACAACGCGCTCTTCCCACACGACTGCGTACACGTCGAGAACATGGGAGGCGAAATGAGCGCCCCCGAGCTGCAAAACAAACGGCTGACTCTGGGCGCCTTCCCGTGGAAATTTAAGGGTGGCGAAGCGGCGTTCTGCCGGGCGGTGGCGTTTGTCTAGGGCTGCTGCCGGCACCGCTCAAGGCTCTGCCTGCCGAGGCGCTCACCCGACCCGGCCAAGTCCGAATTCGCGGCAAGGCGCCTGCCACGGACTGCACACCAACTGATGGCAACCCGCTACTTCGGCCAGCGCATCAAGCGCAATGAGGACCCGACCCTGCTGACCGGCCAGGCGCTGTTCGTGGATGACGTGAACCTGCCTGATCTGCTGCAGGTGGCTTTCGTGCGCAGCCCGTATGCCCACGCCCGGCTGGGGAAGGTCGACGGATCCAAAGCGCTGCAGCGGCCGGGAGTGGTGGCGGTGTACTCAGCCGCCGAGCTTGGCGACTATTGGCGCACCGGGCCGCTGCTGGTGTCGCCCCCGCCGGTCGAGGGCTGCACCTTCAACGAGCGCATGCATCCGATCCTGGCCGCCGGCAAGGTGCGGCACATGGGAGAGCCGGTTGCGGTGGTCGTGGCTGAGAGCCGCTACCTGGCCGAGGATGCCCTGACCGAGGTGTCGGTGGAGTACGAACCGCTGCCGGCTGTGGTCGATCTGGAGGCTGCCCTGGCCGAGGGCACTGAGTTGGTGCATGAGGACCTTGGCTCAAACATCGCGGCGCACGTGGTGCAGACCATCGGCGATTACCAGCAGGCCAAGCAGGGTGCGGCGGCGCTGATCGCCCGCCGCCTGACCTACGATCACGGCGCAGCGGCTGCCATGGAAAACCGCGGCATCGTGGCCCAATGGGATCCACGCGCCCAGAGCCTAACCATCTGGGACACCACTCAGGCCCCGATTCCGATCCGCAATGGGCTGGCTGGAATGTTGGGGTTGTCAGAGAGCCAGGTGCGGGTGATCGCGCCATTCATCGGCGGTGGGTTCGGGCCGAAGATCATGATGTTCTATCCGGAAGAGATGCTGGTTCCCTGGATCGCCATGCAGCTCGGCCGGCCGGTCAAATGGATCGAGGACCGGTCGGAGAATTTCGTCGCCACTACCCAGGAACGCAGCCAGATCCACGACGCCGAGATCGCGCTCAGCGAAGATGGATTGATCCTGGGCGTGCACGATGTCTTCCTGCATGACTCGGGAGCCTACGATCCGTACGGACTGACGGTGCCGCTCAACGCACAGTGCACGCTGCTGGGGCCGTACAAGGTCCCCAACTACTACAGCGAGTTCACCGCGTTGTTCACCAACAAACCGATCGTGACCCCCTATCGAGGCGCCGGCCGCCAGCATGGGGTGTTTGTGATGGAGCGCCTGCTGGATCTGGGAGCCAAGCAGCTCGGGATCGATCCCGCCGAAATTCGCCGCCGGAACTTTTTGCAACCGGAAGATTTTCCCTACGACAATCAGATCATCTTCCAGGATTTCAACAACTTGGTGTACGACAGCGGGAACTACGAACCATCGCTGGACAAGGCGCTCGAGCTGATCGGATACGACGAATTCGTCAAGGAAGTCCAGCCCAAGGCGCGGGCCGAGGGCCGCAAGCTCGGGATCGGGCTGGTGGCCTATGTGGAAGGCACGGGCATCGGCCCATACGAAGGGGCTCGGGTGCAGATTCAGCAGAGTGGCAAGGTCTCGGTCACCACCGGAGTGGGCACGCAGGGCCAGGGCCACTTCACAAGCTTTGCCCAGATCGTGGCCGAACAACTCGAAATGGATATCGAGAACATCCAGATCGTGACCGGGGATACCGATCACTTTCACTGGGGAACTGGCACTTTCGCCAGCCGCGGGGCGGTGGTGGCCGGCAACGCCATCCATGCAGCCGCCAAGGCGGTCCGCGCCAAAGTGTTGAAGCTGGCGGGCGAGGAGCTGGAGGTGTCGGAGGATGACCTGGAGTTGGCGCAGGGCGAAGTACGGGTGAAAGGAGTGCCCAGCCGCTCGATCTCATTTGGCGATCTGGCGTCCAAAGCCAACCCGTTGCGCGGTGCCGTGAAGCCTGGCACCGAGCCCGGACTCGAGTCGACTGACTACTTCGGCCCCGAATACGGGGCGACCGCCAACGGCGTGCACGCCATGATCGTCGAGGTCGATCCGGAGACCATGCTGCTGGAAGTCAAGAAGTTCGTGGTCGTGCACGACTGCGGACGGGTGATTAATCCAATGATCCTGGATGGTCAGGTGCACGGCGGTGTGGCGCAGGGCATTGGTAACTCCTACTACGAGCATCTGATCTTCGACGAAAACGGGCAGTTGCTGAACGGCTCGTTCATGGATTACCTGCTACCGACTGCCTTGGATGTGCCTCCGATTGAGATCGGCCACGTGGAAACCCCCTCACCGCTCAACCCCATGGGAACCAAAGGAGCGGGCGAAGCCGGCGCCATTCCGGTTGGCGCGTTGTTCGCTCAGGCGCTGGAGAATGCGCTGGATATCGAAGGGTTGGAATTGCTTGAGATCCCCTTGAGCCCCAGCCGTCTATGGGAGCTGGCGGCAGGCGCCGATCAGAGTTGAGCCGGCGATTGGGTGGGCGGGTTCCAGCCCGGCTCACTGCGGCGCGCAAGCCACGATCAGGCGTAAAGCGATGATTCTGGTCACCGGAGCCGCCGGCAAGACCGGGCGGGCGGTGGTGGCGGCGCTGCAGCATCACGCCCAGCCGATCCGGGCCCTGCTGCGCTCTCCGGAGCAGACCGGCCAATTGAGCGGCGTGGATGGCGTCGTGGCGGACCTGTTGAACCCGGCGGCGCTGTCCGCGATCTTTGACGGCGTCGAAGCCGTCTACCACATCTGCCCCAACTTGCATCCCCAGGAAGTCGAGATCGGGAGGAACGCGCTGGAGGCTGCTCAGCACTCCGGCGTCGGGCGATTTGTGCTGCACTCGGCGCTGCATCCACAAGTGCAGGCGATGCCCCACCACTGGAACAAGCTGCTGGTGGAGGAGTCGCTAATCAACTCCGGATTACCGTTCACGATCCTTCAGCCAACCAGTTACATGCAGAACCTGCTGCCGGGCGCAACGCCGGCCCGGGTCGAGGCCGAGGCCC
>CAZGCX010000175.1:0-5419 GCA_964524585.1 uncultured Anaerolineaceae bacterium | reverse complement strand
ACAGGTAGATGCACGGGACCCCGTACTTGTCCGTGACGAACCGGAGCTTGTTGTTGAATTCACCGACCTTGGTGTCTACGACGACGGTGTCGTTGTGTACTCCGACCAGGTCGGAGTATCCAGCCTGGCGCAGCGCCAGGATCGCGCCTTCGATCTGCCAGGGCGTGGAGGAGCATGCCGGATACCAGGTCTGCCAGGAGATGTTGATCTTCAGACCAGTGGTGATATCTGCAGGTAGAGCCGACCGGAGGTCAGCCAGCTGCATCACTTGCTGAATATCGTCCAAGACCGAATCTGGGCTGGTCTTGAGAACGGCCACCTTGCCGCGTCCGGGGCGTTCACTCATTGCGGGGCGCATTGTAAACCAGCGGCCGGGGCCGGCAAAGTAGGGAACTGGTCAGGCCACATGCTAAAATACCGCCCGATG
The DNA here is from genome assembly GCA_964524585.1 of uncultured Anaerolineaceae bacterium. Classification (GTDB taxonomy): domain Bacteria; phylum Chloroflexota; class Anaerolineae; order Anaerolineales; family E44-bin32; genus JADFRG01. The sequence continues at coordinate 4,992 of CAZGCX010000175.1, read as the reverse complement.
GATCCATTCGAGATGCACCGGCTCGGCCTCGGCCGCCATGACACTGCCAGCAAGTTTCGGCGGCAGGTCTGGCTGCAGGTCTACTTGCCGTTGGCGGTTGGGGTGATGCTGCTGGCCGGGCTGTCGGTGGGGCTGTGGCGGGGTCAGGTGGGGACGGTCAGCGCCTGGGCCGACACCGCATTGTCGTTGCTGCTGTTGCCGGTCCTGGTATTGGGCCTGATCCTGTTGGCGGTCCTGGCTTCACTGGCGTACGGCGTGTGGTATGCGGTGCGCCGGCTGCCCGAACCCTTCCAGCAGGTCCGGCTGACGCTGGCCCGGGTGGAGCATGGGGCGGACGAGGTGGTGCACAAGGCGGCGCTCCCGCTGATCGTGCCGAAAGCGGTGCTGCACGCCATCTCATCCGCAATTCGCTACTTGACCGCCATCTTCAGGCAGATTCGATGAACAACGACTGGCGCGCCCGGACGCTCATCATTGGTGGAATCGTTGGACTGCTGACCGGATTGGGCACCGCATACGTCATTATTCAGCGCTCAAGCGAGGACGACTCGCCGCCATCCATGGGGGCGGGTGACGGGGTCCGACTGGGGCTGCTGCTGCTGGGGTTGGTGCGGCAGGTGGGTGAATTGGCGGGCGGGAAGCAGGAGTGAAGCGAAGCTGGGCCCGGCTTGGCTGCCCTGGTGCTCGACACCAGGGCGTTTTGATTCTGGCGATGCTGATGGCGGCCTGCGGCCCGTCGGCAACCCGGATGCCGATCGTGGAGTTTCCGGCGACCGACACTGCGCTTCCGGTCCAGGCCACCGCAGTTCCCCAACCGACCGCCGGACCGATCACGCTATGGGCATCTCCGGGGTTGCCGGCTGAGCTGCTCCAACTGGCTGGAGGGATCACAGAGATCGCTGGCCGCCCGATCGCCTGGGTCGAGGATGGAGCCAGCGCTGAGGTGCGCCTGGAGCCGAACCCTGAGCGGCCGCTAAGCCGTTGGATCTTCGCTGTTGTGGCGCAGTTCCCGACCCTGCAAGACCAATTGACGCGGGTAGAGTTACAAGAGCTCTGGCAGGGGCAGGAAGACCGGCCGCTCTACCTGACCGGCGCGACCGGCCTGGCCCTGACCAGCACACTTGGGCCGGCCAGTTCAGATCTGGAGCTGCGCTCGTCGCCGGAGCTGCTCGAACTCACCTGGAGTGACCGACAGGCACTCGCCATCGTGCCCTTTGAGACGCTTGAGCCGAGCTGGAAGGTGCTGGCGATCGAAGGGCAGTCACCGATCCATAAGGAATTCACTGGAGAACAGTATCCACTGGCGGTCGACTTCGGCCTCAGTGGAAATCCGGAGCTGCTCGAACCGATCGCAGCGGCCCTCGGCTGGCCGGCGAGCAATCGCGATCCCGGAAAACTGACGACGGTGCTGATGACCGGCGTAACCGCGCTGGTGCGGGGCACCGCCTACAAGATGGAGCTCTACACGCCAGAGTACCCGGCGTTTGAGGTCGGCGATTGGCTGCGGTCGGCTGACCTGACCCACATCAGCAATGAAGTTTCGTTCTATGAGAACTGTCCGCCTCCGGATCCGTTTGCTGCTACATTGCGCTTCTGCTCCTCGGTGGTGTATCTCAGCCTGCTGGAGGCAACCGACATCGATTTGGTCGAGCTGACCGGTAATCACTTGCTCGACTACGGCCCGCAGCCCCTGCTGTACACCCTCGCCCGCTATCGAGATCTTGGCATTCAGACCTTTGGCGGCGGGGCAGACTTGACCGCTGCGGTGCAGCCGGCGCTGGTGGAGCACAACGGCAACCGGCTGGCATTCCTGGGCTGCAACTCGGCCGGCCCGGCCGGTGACTGGGCGACCGAGGCCGGACCAGGTGCCACTCCGTGCGCCGACGAGCGCCTGCTGCAGATGGTGAGCGAGCTGCGCGATCAGGGCTACCTGGTGATTTTTACCTTTCAGTGGCCGGAATCCAACAGCCCGGTTCCGCTGCCCGACCAGCAAGCCGCCTTCCGCCGGGCGATCGACGCCGGAGCCGCCATCGTGAACGGCTCACAGGCGCACCGGCCCCAATCGATGGAGTTCTATGACGGTGGTTTTGTTCACTACGGACTGGGGAACCTGTTCTTCGACCAGATGCAGAGCTTGGGTTTCCGGCAAGAATTTCTGGATCGGCACGTGTTCTACGACGGCCGCCACCTGAGCACCGAGCTGCTGACGGCGCTGCTGGAGGACTACGCCCAGCCGCGGCCGATGAGCGAGGCTGAGCGGACAGCTCTCCTAAACGAGATCTTTGCCGTGAGTGGGTGGTGAAGGCGATCGGAAGGGAACAGTCAGCCGCCTGCCCGATGGCGTAGGGCCCTGACTGACCCGTGGGCCGAGTGGACCCCGCGGCTAGTTGTGCAATCCGGCGCGCTCGGCAAGCGACTGCTGCACGCTGGCGAGTGGTTCGGCAGCGGCGGATTCAAGTTCTGCAATCTCCTGCAACCAGCGATCGGCGACCGTTCGATCGTCCAGGCTGGCGGCGTTGATCCGCACGTTGAGCCCGGCGGCATGCAGCGCGGCATGCGCCAGGCTGGCGGCCGCGCCGGCATCGGTGATGGCATTGCTGTTGCCGATACGAGCCATCTCGGCAGCCAGCGCCATGACCTGGGCCGAGTCTCGCGCCACCGCCAACGGAACCTCGCCGGCCCGCAGCGTGGCCAGCTGCAGCGCCTGCGCTCGCGCGTCGGCGTTGTCCTTCGGTAGGCGCAGGGCGTCCATCACTGCCTCAAAGGCCTGAGCGTCCTGCTCAACCGCGGCGGTCAACCGCCGGCGAAGACCTTCCGCCTGTTCCACCAGCCGCTGCGCATCTGCCTCGACTTCGGCGTACTTCTTCTTGCCAATGGTCAGCTGCCCCACCATTGCTACCAGCGCCGCGCCCATTGCGCCGGCATGGGCTGCAGCCGAGCCGCCGCCAGGGGTTGGGGTGCCGGCCGCCAGCCGATCCAGGAAGGACTTACTCTCCGCCGCTCCGACCAGCCGGCTTTCCAACAGCTGATCCGGTTCGAGGTCATCCAGCTGCAAATACCATTGCGCGGCGTCAATCAGTGCGCCTTGTGGAGTCAGCCCGACCAATTCAGATTGGTGCACCGCAACTCCGTATCGCTTGGCCTCTCGGCGGATCAATTCGACCACCCGGTAGATTGGCGTCCTTCCGAAGTCGGTCAAGTTCATCGATACCTGCGCCCGACCATCGACCAGTAGCCCCAACGCCTTGACGAAGCGCAGGCCGCCGCTCGAGTGCCTGACGGCTTTGGCAATCCGTTTGGCGATCGAGAGATCGTCGGTAGTCAGGTAAACGTTGTAGGCAATCAAGGGGGCTCGGGCGCCGATCACCGTGGCACCGGCCGGGGGGAGCCGCCGTGGACCAAAGTCCGGTTCGCGATCCGGATCGGTCGCAATTGAATCTCGCAATCCCTCGTACTCCCCCCGGCGAATGTTTTCCAGGTTGGCGCGGTCGGGCCTGGTGGCGGCGGCCTCGTACAGATAGACCGGGATCTGGAGTTCTTCACCCACTCGCTTGCCGAGCGCCACTGCCAGTTCGATACAGTCTTTCATTTCGACGCCGCGCAGTGGCACAAAGGGAACCACATCAGTGGCGCCGATCCGGGGATGCTCACCTGAATGTGAGTTCAGGTCGATGAGTTTGGCCGCCGCCGCAATGCCGGCAAACGCTGCCTGCAATGCGGGTTGGGGAGCGGCTACGAAGGTGATCACCGAGCGATTGTGATCCCGGTCGCTGTGGCGGTCGAGAATCCGAACCCCGTTGACGGATTGAATCGCGTCCGCAATCTGATCGACGACCTCAGGCCGCCGGCCCTCAGAGAAGTTGGGGATGACTTCGACGAGTTTCATTGGGTGTGTTCGATGATGCAGTCCAGTTGATTATAGTCAGGATAGGGAAGGCCCTTGGCGTGGCCGCATAACAGTCTGTTAATCTGACCTGGCTAGCATCGGATCGTGATCAATCGGGTACTCGGTCGTCGGCTGGTGCGGTTGTTGGCGGTGTTGTGGTTGCTGGCCGCCTGCCAGTCCGCCGCGCCGGAGCAGGCTGCCGCTCCAGGGTCTCAGCAGCCGGCGCCCCTGATCACCTCTTCCGCCATCCAGCCTGCAGCACCAACCGCCGAAGCGCTGACCGGGGTCCAGACCGAGGTTCCGGGTGCGGTCGCTCCGTCTCCTGGCCCGACCGCGACCATCTACACCGGCCCCGAGCTGCACGCCAGCGACCCCTCGACCGTAAACTTGGCCGGCGGCGATCCGAAGTTGGTGGAGTTCTTTGCCTTCTGGTGACCGATCTGCCGGAGAATGGCGCCCGTCGTGCACGGGCTTGAGGCAGAGTACGCGGGCAAGGTTGACTTCGTCTATCTGAATATCGACGACCCGGCCACGACCCCCTTCAAGAAACAGCTGGGCTACATCTACCAGCCACATCTCTTTCTACTCGATGGCCAGGGCAACCTGCTGCAGCAGTGGATCGGCTTCACCAGCGAGGCCGACCTGGACGCCGCGCTCAGCTCCATCAGTAACTGACCTGCATACGCTGGGAGCAAGGTACCGAGCGGCCGTTGGTTGCGCGCCGGTACCGCTCCGCTATAATGCCCGCTTGGGGCACACCTCGCCGGGCGTACCGGTGTGAACGCCCCCAGGCAGAGCCGCAGGGAGGGAAGGCATGTCCGACGAGAAGACTAAGCTCCTGAATTTGATGAAGTTCTGGTTGTTCGGCACGTTTGTGATCGTGTGGGCCGCCATCACGGCCTACATCGGGATGTTCACCAATCGCGATTGGTGGGCCGCAATCCAGGCCGGTTTCCCGATTTGGGGACTCACCGGGCTGCTGACCATCGTCTGGTTCCTCTTCTATCGTTGGTGGCTTGGCCGCCGCGATAGCGCGGTGATGGACAGCGGGATGGGTTCCGCCGGGATGGGCGGCGGCATGGGCTCGTCAGGGATGGGCAGTGGAA
>CAZGCX010000174.1:0-5441 GCA_964524585.1 uncultured Anaerolineaceae bacterium | reverse complement strand
AACGGTTTTTACGCGCCCTTCCCGTTCTACTGGTGGAACGACACCAGCGATCCCGGAATCCAGCAGATCGCGGCCGCCTTTGAGTCGCGCGGCTATCCGGACACCGACAAGCAGGTTGGCTACCTGATCAGTTACGGCGCGATCTTCTCGATCGCCGATGTGGTGGAACATGCCATTGATCAGGTCGGGTTCGAGAATCTGGATGGGGATGCGTTCTTCGCCGCAATGCAAGACATGGGCACCTTGTCCGGACCGGGTGCTCCGTTCCTGTTCAACGTGGTTGGCGGAAACCGGGCCCCCAACATGGCGCAGATCCGCCAGGCGCAGGTCGGCGCCGACGGCACGATCGACTTCGTCGTGGTTCAGGATTTCTTTGAACTGCCCGACATGCGACCGTAGCCTGGAGCGCCGCGCGTAGGTCAGCAATCACCGGAGGAGCGCCGAAAGCACCAGCGCTCCTCCGATTTCGTCTACGAGAGACCGGGGGCCGAACGTGCTGCGAGTCAACAATATCGAAGTCATCTACAGCAACGTGATCCTGGTGCTGCGTGGCGTCTCGCTGGAGGTGCCACCCGGCAAGATCGTGGCGCTGCTGGGGGCCAACGGCGCCGGCAAGACCACCACGCTGAAGGCGATCTCGGGGCTGCTCCGCAGCCAGGAGGGAGAGGTCACCCGCGGCAGCATCGAGTTTGATGGAGAGCGAATCGATCGGCTGCAGGCGGAGGACATCGTGCGCCTGGGAATTGTGCAGGTCCTGGAGGGCCGCCGGGTATTTGAGCACCTCAGCGTGGAGGAGAACTTGATCGCCGGGGCGCTGCCGCGGCGGGCGTCGGGCAACGGCCAGGCGATCGAGCAAGACCTGCAGCAGGTCTATGGTTACTTCCCCAGGCTCAAGGTGCTGCGCAAGCACACCAGCGGCTATCTTTCAGGCGGCGAACAGCAGATGCTGGTGATCGGCCGGGGATTGATGGCTCGCCCCGGATTGTTGATGCTGGACGAGCCGTCGATGGGGCTGGCCCCCCTGTTGGTGCATGAAATCTTCCAGGTCATACGGGAGATCAAGCAGCAATCAGGGGTCGCGATTCTGCTGGTAGAGCAGAACGCTCGGGTGGCGCTCGACGTCGCCGACTACGCCTACGTGATGGAGAGCGGACGGGTCGTGCTCGACGGCCAGGCGACCGAGCTGGCGGAAAACGAAGACATCAAGGAGTTTTATCTGGGGTTGACGCAGCTGGGGGAGCGCAAGAGCTACCGCGATGTGAAGCACTATCGGCGTCGCAAACGGTGGCTGGGATGAGCGGGGAGGTTCCATCGCTCTATGCGTTGCTGGCCGACAACGCCCAGCAACGGCCGGAGCAGCCGGCGGCCATCAACTCGGCCCGCGCCCTCAGCCACGCCGATATGTTGGAGCGGGTCGATCGTCTAGCGGCGGGCCTGACCGAGGTTGGACTACAAGTGGGCGACCGGGTCGCAATCCTGGCTCAGAATTCGGTCGAGTATCTCGAGCTCTACGGTGCTTGTGCCCGAAACGGCCTGATCGCAGCCCCGATCAATTGGCGGCTGACTCCACAGGAGATCGTCGCAGTTCTGGCGCTGACCGAGCCAAAACTGCTCGTTCTCGGCGAGCAGTTCGCCGGACTGGACCTGGGGATCGAGCGCTCGTATGTGCTTGCCGATGTGTCCACCGCCGGCCGCCCCCCACTTTCGCAGCTCTATCAGGATGCCGCTCCAGCGGAACCCGCCGGCCTGGCCGAGCATCCCTTCGTCATCATCCCCACCGCGGCGGTGGAAGGGAAGCCGCGCGGGGCGCTGCTCTCCCAATCCAATCTGGTACACGCCGCCCACGCACAGGTTGCAGCGCTCGAGCTAACCAACCAAGACCGTTACCTGGCGGCACTTCCCCTGTACCACATCTTTGCCCTGGGCTACTGGGCGGTGATGGCCTTGGCCGGCGGCGCCAGCGTGGTTTTGGAGAGCTTTGATCCAGCCGCAGCCGCGATGCTGATCGAGTCTGCTCAAGTTACCTTGTTTCCGAGCTTTCCACCGGTACTGGAGACTCTGCTGGAGGCGCAGGCCACGACCTGGGCCAATTGGGCCAGCCTGCGTTACGTGGTCGGACTTGACAAACCAGAGAGCATCCAGCGCCTGCTGAAGGAAACGTCGGCGGAGTTCTGGACCGGGTTCGGCCAGTCCGAGACCACCGGCGGCGTCACCATCGGGTCGGCGGTCGAGCGGCCGGGCTCGGCCGGCAAACCGCTGCCGGAAGTGGAATTGCGCCTGGTGGACGATCAGGATCGGCCCGTCCCTACCGGGGAGGTCGGCGAGATCGCGGTGCGTGGCCCCCTGGTGTTTGCCGGCTATTGGAACGACCCGGAAGCTACCGCCTACGCCATGCGCGGCGGATGGCACCACACTGGCGATCTCGGCCGACTGGACCAGGACGGTTATCTGTTCTACGCCGGTCGGAAACCAGAGAAGGAACTGATCAAGTCCGGCGGGGAAAACGTCTATCCGGCGGAAATCGAAAACGTCCTGCAGGGCCTGCCGCAGGTGGAGGCGGCGTGTGTGTTTGGGGTGATGGATGAAAAGTGGGGCGAGGCAGTGAAAGCGGTGATCGAGCTTGTCCCTGGGCAGCAGCTTTCCGTCGAACAGGTCATCCAAGCGATTACCGCGCAAGTCGCGTCGTATAAGAAGCCCCGCTACGTTGAGTTCGTCGCCAAACTGCCGCGGTCCAGCTCAGGCGAAATCGATCGAGGCGCGGTCAAAGCCAACTACGGCTGATCTCTGAGCGGTGGCAGGCCATGCGCAGAGCCGGGCGCGTGTAGCGCCAGCCGCACTTGATGGCTCTCGGTGCCGCGCTCCAGCGGAATCTGTGCCTGCGGCATCCGCTCGCCGTCCAGCACGACTTCCCACTCCCCGTACGCAAGACGATCCGGATTGTGGTACTCGATCTGGTACTGCGCCTCACCGTGCCGGTAGCGGACGCCCACCCGCTCCCAATCCGCAGGGAAGACCGGCCGAAACTCGAGCACCGCTCCTCGCAGTTTCAGCCCCAGAATCTCTTCTACCACCGCCCGGTACATCCAGGCGGCCGATCCCGTGTACCAGGTCCAGCCCCCCCGCCCGACCTGGCCATCCAGGTTATAGATGTCAGCCGCCAATACATATGGCTCCACCAGGTAGCGTTCCGGCTGCATCGCATGGCCCACCGGGCTGAGCAACTGCAGCAACCGCAGCGCCCGCTCGCCGTCGCCTAATCGTGCCCAGGCGATTGCCTGCCAAATTGCGGCATGCGTGTACTGACCACCGTTCTCGCGCACGCCCGGCGGATAGCCGGCGATGTAGCCAGGATCCGGGCCGGCGCCGTCGAAGGGGGGCGTAAACAACAAGGTCAGACCGTCCTGCTGGTTTACCAGCCGCTCCCAGGCCGAGGTCAGCGCCTGGCGCGCACGCTGCTCATCACCGCTGCCGGTAAGCACCGCCCAGGACTGCGGCAGCGAGTCGATCTGAGCTTCAGCATTGGCCGCTGATCCGAGTGCCGAGCCGTCGTCGTGAAAGGCGCGCAGATACCACGCTCCGTCCCAAGCGTGGGCTTCGATCGCCCTCACCAACTCCGCGCTCCGGGCCCGAAAGGTCTCCGCCTCGCTGCCTCGTCCGTGTCGATCTGAGAGCTCTGCGAACCGGTTCAGTACCTCCACCAGGAACCAGGCCAACCACACGCTTTCGCCCCGACCCTCGGCGCCCACCCGATTCATTCCATCGTTCCAGTCCCCGGCGCCCATCAGCGGCAATCCGTGCGGCCCGAGCTTCCAGGCATGCTCAATCGCCCGGCGGCAGTGTTCATATAGGCTGGCGCGCTGTTCCGCTGGCACCGCGTCGACAAAGGCCTCCTGTTCTGACGCGTCCAGCTGGCGAGCGGACAGGAAGCCGACCAGTTCCTGCAGGATCGCTTGATCGCCGGTCAGCTCCACATACTGGCAGACCGCATAAGGCAGCCACAGCAAGTCGTCAGAGATGCGGGTCCGTACGCCCATCCCGTGCGGGGGATGCCACCAGTGCTGCACGTCCCCTTCTACGAATTGCCGGCCGGCCGCCCGCAGCAGGTGCTGGCGGACCAGCTTCGGTTCAACATATAGCAGCCCCAGCACGTCCTGCAATTGATCACGAAATCCATAGGCTCCGCCTGATTGGTAGAAGCCGGAGCGGCCCCACAGGCGGCAGCTGAGCGTCTGATAGCTCAGCCAGCGATTGACCAGCAGATCCAGTTCCGGCTCGGGAGTCGAGATCTCGATCGTGCTGACCGTTTTTTCCCACCAGGCGCGGGTCGCCTGCAGGCTTTCCTCCACTGCGGCCGGCTCTCGGAAGTGGCGCACCAGCTCCAGCGCCTCTCCGGCGTCCGCAGCCATACCAAGCAAACAAACCAGCTCCACCTGCTCGCCATCCGCCATTTCGATTTCGGTTTGCAGCGCGCCGCACGGGTCGAGGCCGGCTCCTGCTCTCCCGGCCAACCCTTGTCGCTGCATGGCGACCGGATCGCTGAGCTGCTGGTTGCGGCCCAAGAATCCGCTGCGATCGGCGGTGAAGCGCTCGGTCGCCGGGCTGAGCGCCAGGAAGGCCAGGTGGCTGTTCCCATCCGGGTGGTAAGGATTGCGCGCGGTCAGCATCGCGGCGCTGCCGTCCCAGCGGGTGACAACATGCATTTGCGTATCTTCGCGTTGCTCACCGAGCACCCACTCGACATAGAAGGTCACCGAGAGTATGCGACCCCTCCGGGAATCGTTGCGCAACCGAAGGCGCTGAATGCGCAGTGGTTGTCCACCGTTGCTGTCGGTTGGAACATACGTGAGCAACTCCTGCCAAATGCCGTGGCTATGGTGCTCAAAGGCGCTATATCCGGTCCCGTGCCGGATGCGGTATTCGCTTGGCTCTCGAATTGGCCCGGGCGTCGGCGACCAGAACTCGCCGCTGAGCTCGTCCCGAATATAGGTTGCGTCCGAAGCCGGGTCGCAAACCGGGTCGTTGGACCATCCCGTCAGGCGGAAGCGCTGACTGTTTCCATACCAGGAGAAACCGGCGCCGGATTCGGTTTGCAGCGTCCCAAATTGCGGATTGGCCATCACGTTGACCCACGGTTGGGGCGTGCTGCGATCAGCTGCCAGCAGCACCACATACTCACGCCCGTCCGGGCTGAACCCTCCAAACTCATTTGCCTGGATCAACTCCATCGGCTCCAGGCGAACCTCCGGGGGGTCGTCGGCTTCGGTAGCTTCGACCTCCAGCGCTTCGGGCACCTGCTCCTCCGGCAGCGTCCCGGCCAATTGCTGGGCCAACGAACCCCGGGCCGCGGTGAAAACCACCCGCGCAGCGGCTGCCAGCAGCCGGCGGTCCTCTTCAGGAACCTGATCGGCCACCAGCAGATACACGCCGCCTGGTTGGTTGAC
>CAZGCX010000173.1:0-5460 GCA_964524585.1 uncultured Anaerolineaceae bacterium | reverse complement strand
GCCGCGGGACGCCAATCCTCATCGCTTGAAACTGTCCGTCCCGCCATCGGGGACCGCCGCCCCCCTGCAGATGGCTAGTCGCTAGTTCCCTTCCTTCTTCTTACGAACCTGATCAAGCAGTTCCGGCAATCGGCCGGTCTCGCTGAACCCAGACGCGCCGCGGTCAACCGCTGCCTGGCCCTCGGCCTCGGTCATGGCTTCAGCCAGCACAAAGATGTCGAATGGGTGTCCAAGCTGACGCAGCCCGCGCAGCAGCCAGTAGTCTCGATCCTGCGCCATCGAGGCGTTTACCAGGACCAGCTCGGGCGGAATGTGCTCCGCCAGCGCCAGTCCCTCCTCCGCGCCCGCCGCCTCGGTCACACGGTATCCGTGGGATTGGATCATCAAGACCAGCATCTCCCGTATCGCATCGTTTTGCTCGACCACCAGCACCCTGCCGGAGGGACTCACGCCGGCCCCCAGCACCGCCTGGATGGTGTTGACCAGAGCTGCGGTGCCCTTGGGACGAACCAGGAAGCTGGCCGCTCCCAACCGTCCGGCTCCCGGTTCGCCCATCGATGTCAGAAACAGCACCGGGATCGTAAGAGTCTGGCGATGCTGCTTGAGCACCATGGCGACATCCAGCGCGCCGGGGTCGCGGGCGAGCATGTCCAGCAAAATAAGGTCCGGGTGCTGTTCTCGGGCTAAATTGAGCACTTCTCGGCCGTCGGTGGTACTCACCACCCGATATCCTGCCTCACCCAACTCCCCGGCCATCTCTCCCAATCGGTCGCCATCCTCGACCAATAGCAGCAAGGTCTCGGCCTCCCGTAGCAGGTGCGACTCGACGATGCTGCGCAGGTCGCCTTCCCCACGCTGCGCCGCCAGCAACGGCAGCCCAAGCAACAAGGCCGGCTGAGTGCTTTCCGGACCTTCCAACCAGAGCTCCCCGCCCAACCCCCCGGCCTGCTCACGCACCTCCGCCAGGCTCTGAATCGGGGCTGCGGCCTGTGCGCTCTCATCGCGAATGCTCATCGCTAATCCGAGCGCCTGCTGGGCGACCTGCTCCGAAGCGGGCAAACTGACCTTCACGATGGCCATCGGCTCGCTGACCTCTTCGCCGGATCGGATTTCGGCGCTCACCCGGACCTCCCCCTGCTCCGCCACCGTGACCGCGTGCCCAACAACCGATACGATCATGCGGATCACCTGTTCCCGTTCCCCACGCACCGCCGGTAGATGAGCCGGATACTCGGCCACCACGCTGACTGGCTTGATCCCCGCCAGGCCGGAGGCCTCGGCCACCGCCTGCTCGATCGCTTGCGGCAAATCGGTCCGCGAATCGGGAAATTCTGTGATCGGCATCACTTCAGATTGGATGTCTTACAATTCGGTCGATATGGCAGCAGCCTTGGAAGCAGCAATCGCGGTCGCCAAAGTCGGCAAGTATGCCAGTTCCGAGAGCGGGGACACGTTGGAAATGGTCGAACGCCCAACTGGCGGGATTTCGATCGTGCTGGCCGACGGCCAACGGTCCGGCAAGCCGGCCAAGGCAATCTCCAACGTCGTGACCCGTAAGGCGCTCAGCCTGCTGGCGGACGGGGTTCGAGACGGTGCCGCGGCCCGGGCCGCCTCCGACTACCTGTTCACCTACCGCTCTGGCAAGGTGATCGCCACCTTGAATATCCTGTCGATCGACCTTCACAGCGAGACCATGGTTATCGTGCGCAACAATCCCTCTCCGGTCATTGTGCTCGAACATGGCGCGCTACGCCAACTCGACCAGCCGTCCGAGGCGGTCGGCTCCCGCCGTGGCATCCGGCCATCCATCGATGAGATTGCCCTGCACCAAGGCCTGGTGGCGGTGGTCTATACCGATGGGCTGAACCAGGCCGGGTCGCGCCACGGCCCACCGCTCGACGTACCGGCAGCGGTCCAAGGATTGCTGGAGGGTGGGCTGGACACGGCATCGGGGTGGGCGGACCAACTGCTCGGCATGGCGCTGACCGCCGATCAATCTCGGCCCGGCGACGATATCACAGTGATGGTGGCCGCTATTCAACCCAGCAGCTCTGACGAGGTACGGCGGCTTTCCGTGCGGCTGCCGCTTCCGTGAGCGGGCCCAAGATTGGGATCGTCGGCCCGTGCGCCGCGGGCAAGTCGACCCTGGCGAGCGCCCTTTCGGAACGCGGATACCAGGCAAAGCAAATCGTTCAGGAACACTCCTATGTGCCCCAAATGTGGCGCATCGTCGGCAAGCCAGACTTCCTGATCTATCTGGACGCATCTTTCGCGACCTGCAATCAACGAAAGAAGCTCGATTGGACCCAAACGGAGTATGAGCTGGAGCTAGCACGGTTGGCAGACGCCCGGGAATACTGTGACTACTACCTGCAGACCGACGGCCTGGACGGTGCGCAGGTGCTGGAACGCGCGCTCAACGAGTTGCGAAACCACGGGCTGGCTAGCTCGCCTCCAACCGATACCCATAGCCCCGAACCGTGACCAGCCGGGTCGGCTGATCCGGATCGGGCTCGATTTTCTTGCGCAAGAACCACACATAGCGGCGCAATGCGCTGCCGCCCTTCTGTCGCAGATTGCCCCATACCTGCTCGACCAACTGGTCCTGCGACACGGCCTCACCGGCCCGGCCAGCAAGGGCCGCCAGCAACCGGAATTCGGTTGGGGTGAGCGAGAGCACCTCACCATCCAGCAACGCCTCCCGTTTTCGCATGTCCACCCGCAAGGATCCCACCTGAAGCATTTGATCGACTTGCCCTGCTTGGGGTGCAATCCGGCCGAGCACCGCCTTCACCCGAGCACCCAGCTCGGCCAGGCTGAAGGGTTTGGTTACGTAGTCGTCGACCCCCAGTCGAAACCCACGCAGCTTGTCGGCCTCTGAAGTCTTGGCGGTCAGCATGATCACCGGCGTGTCCGCCAGCTCCCGGATGCGGGCGCACAGCTCCCAGCCGTCCATCCCTGGCATCATCAGATCGAGCACCACCAGATCGGGCCGCTCGCTGTATAGCAGCTTCAGCGCCTTGGTTCCGCGATCGGCGCTCACGACCTGAAATTGCTCGCCCTCCAGGAACTCACCCAGGAAGCGCAGCAGGGTCTTGTCATCGTCGACCACCAGGATCTTGGCCATCAGCCGGCCTCGGCCCGCGGCAGGCGGACCGTAAATCGGGCGCCGTGTTCTCGGGTCGCCTCCACCTCGATGTCTCCGCCCATGGCCTCGATCAGCCGTTTGGCCATTGGCAGCCCCAAGCCGTGACCGTACACTTCGCGAGAATCGCGGCTGTCCAAGCGGTGGAACATTTCAAAGATACGTTCCCGCTCCCCCTCTGGAATCCCGGGCCCGTTGTCCGTCAGACTAATCTGCACTGTGCCGTTTTCGGCCGTGGCCTCCAGTGTCAACTCACCTTCTGGGGCATATTTGCAGGCGTTATCGAGCAGATGGTACAGGACACTCTTCAGCCCATTGGGATCGGCCGTCACCGGCGGTAGCTTGTCAGCAAAGCTGAGGCGCAGACGGTCAAGGCTTGGGAATTGCGCAATAACCTCACTGGCCATCGCTTCCAATTCAACCGGCTGGATCTGAAGCGGGAAGCGCCCGGACTCCAGAGCCGAAAGGTCCATGATGGTCTCAACCAGTGCGGAGAGGCGCTTGGTCTCTCGATGCACCAGGGAGAGCGACTCCTCAATATTCGGTCTCAGCTTCGGATTGCGATCCAGCACCAACTCCAACCCGGACCGAATGTTGGTGAGCGGCGTGCGAAGTTCGTGCGAGACCAACGCCACAAATTCGGTCTTCATCCGGTCCAATTCCTTCAGCTCATCGTTCACTCGCGCCAGGTCGGCGATGGTTTCGGCCAGCTCGGCAGTTCGCTCTTCCACCTTGAACTCCAGGGCACTGTTCAGTTGCTCCAGCTCGCCGCGGGCCGCGGCCACTTCCACCAGCGCCGACTCCAACTCGCTTTCGCGCCGCTTGATCGAGCGCAGGTCGATCCCAGCCCCCGCCAGCAACGGGCGGGTGCGCCGCTCATCGCGGACTGGACGCAGTGAGAGGTAGATCGGCACCAGACCGCCCATGAGCTGTGCCTCGCCCGACCAGCCCGAGCGCAAGGCCGAATCGAGATTAGCGGCAAACTGCTCCCCCGAGAAGTAGCTCTTCAGGTTGGTTCCCACCAACTGCTCTGGTTCCTGCGCGACCGCATTGGCGAAGGCTGGATTGGCCAGCAGCACCACGCCATCCGCGTCGCATACAAACGACAGATCAGCCGAGGCGTTCACCAGCGCCGCGTACTGGCGCATCTCAATCTGACCGGCGATCAATCCCTGGCGAGCCATCAACAGCAGACTCAACAGCGCCGAAGCTCCGATTACCAACCAGTCCGGCTTGCCGGTGGTCCACCAATCGACCAGCGTGCTGCCGACCACCGTGTAGGTCAATCCAATGGGCAGCAACGCTTCCAGCCGTGCTGCCAGCCTCGGTACAGCGGCCGGCGCTTCGGCCCGATTGGCCAAAGACCGGCGACCGACCTCGATCAGCAGTAATCCGACGATGATCCACCCCAGCTCGACCGTCCCGCCGGCCAACGACAGCGCTTGCAGCCGCCGGTAGCCGTTCCCTAGATCGGCGACGACCGAGATCAGCGACCCCAGGACAAACAGTCCCATGGTGGTTGCCTCATAGGACGACTCGGCCCGCAGCAGATGCCGCACCACCAGCCCGGCAGTCACCAAATCGAGCGCCGGCGCCACTCCGGACCACAGCACCTGGATCGGATCGGCTAGCTGTACGTTGAGCGCCGTGCGCAGCAGCACCAGCCAGGTCAGCGAGGAGACCGCGACCACCAGGATGGTGACCTCCAGCAGCTCTCGCACGCGGCCAAAACGCTCCGGGTGCCGGTAGCTTGCCATCCCGCTGAGGATTGCCAGTGAGCCGGCCAGCAGGAGCAGGTCGAACATGGAGGGCAGCGCCGGCCCGTCAATCCGAAAGACCCGGGTGAGCCCTCCGACCCCTGCGCTGGCTGCCCACAAGGCCAGGCCCACCCCGACGTATCGCCAGCTGCGACGAACGCGGCGCTCGGGCTGGCGGCCGGCCGCCTGCAGGATCAAGGCAGATGCGGTAGCTCGCAGAGCGGCAGTCAGCCCCGACCCAACGACCAGCAGCAGCTGTGAGCCGTCGGCGAAGGCCGCCCAGGCCAGGTAGGCCAGCGACCCAGCAACCGGAATGTACAGGGACGGTGCCCAGTGTGTACGCAGTCGGGCCAGCATGCGCGTCATTCTATCCACCGGCGGCAGGCTTGCAAGGCGCCGAAGTGAAAGCGGCCCCGCCGAAGCGGGGCCGCTGGATTTCTGTTTCCGGTGTGCCGGTACGCTAGTCACCCGGTGGAGGCGGTGGCGGGTTCGGTGGTGGCGGTGGCGGCGGCGGTGGAGGCGCCGGCGGCGGCGGTGGTGGTGGCGGCGGCGGCGGTG
>CAZGCX010000172.1:0-5463 GCA_964524585.1 uncultured Anaerolineaceae bacterium | reverse complement strand
CAGTGCCTCGTACCGGTCGAGCGAAACCGAAGGATCGAACACCTTCCGGACCGCAGCCCGCGTTGGGCGGAGTCTGCTCCGCTGGCTCAGCGCGGCGATCACCGTCTCCGCCAGCCCCGCCGGATCCTCCGGCGGTGCCAGCAATCCGAAGCCGGTCTCACGTACCACCACCCTCGCCCCTGGAATGTCGGTCGCCACCACCGGTGTGCCACACAGCATCGCCTCGATCTGAACCAATGCCATCATGTCGGTTCGGCTGGGCAAGACGAACAGATCGCACATGGCGTAGTAGTCAGCCATGCGCTGTTGATCGTCGATCAGCCCCAACAGGGTCACCCGATCGGCGAAGGGCTCGATCAGCGCCTGGCAACGCTCGAAGGTGTCCTCATAGACCACCCGCTGCTCGCCGGCGAAGATCAAGTGGGCCCGCGGCTCCGCACGCAGGATTGCCGGGAAGGCGCGCAGCAGGTTGTCGAATCCCTTCTCCTGCACCCAGCGGCCGGCGAATCCAATCAGAATCCGATCGCGCAGTCCAAGTTCTGCTTTCCAGCTGGCCGAAGCCTGAAGATCGGGCTCCGGAAACTCGATTGGTGGATAGACGGCGGTGAGCTTCTGGCGCACCCTATTCAGCATTGGGGAGTGGTCAGCGTAGTCCTTGCTGTATGAGGTGACTTGGTTGGCCAGCTTGCCGGCCATCCAGGTCAACCAGTATCCCAGCTTCTCCAGCATCCAGTTGAACAGTCCAGGCGGCATGACCAGATCGCCGTGGTGGGTCATCAGCAACGGCCGGTGCAGCAATCGGCACAGCGCGGCCACGATTGGAGCCTCAGGCAGCGGGGTGTGGATTTGAACCACATCGTGCTCTCGAATCAGCGCCGCCGCAGCCCAGGGAAATGCCGGGGTGATCATCCCGCGGCTGAAGCGGGCGACGGGCTGGATTCGCACTACCCGCACGCCATTGATCTGCTCGTCGCGTGGCAGATCTGGCCGGTAGCGCGTGGTGAGCACCGTCACCTGATGTCCGCGCGTGGCCAACCCCTCCGCCACACGGGCTGCGTGCGCGGTCAATCCCGTCCAGTGCGGGGAATAGTAGGTCAGCACCGTTAGGATTTTCATGCGGGGCGCGGGAGGGGAAATCTCATGCGGAAGGCAGGCGCAGGATTATAGCGTTCGGCTTAAGGCTTGACAATCCGGAAGGCTTTCCCAGCGCCGGAGGAGAGGTTTGGCCGCCGCGTTGTTGATGTCGCCCACCACTGTGCCCGGCCCGGCCGCCATCGGAGGCCGCCCGCTTGTGGCGTGCGTGATTGTGGCTCAACCTGGTTCACCCGGACCTGAAGCGAGAACTGCTGTGATCAGCCGCTCCGCCCCTGGCGAATTCGGGGTCGGTACTGGGCGCAGCCAAGCCAGGAACTCGATGTTTCCCTTGGGTCCGATCAGTGGCGACCTGCACAGCCCTCGCGGCCACAGCCCGACTCGCTCCGCCTGCGCTAATACCCGCTCGAGAACCTGCCGGTGGACCACGGGGTCACGGACCACGCCGCCCTTCGCCACGTGATCCGGGCCGGCCTCGAACTGTGGTTTCACCAGCGCCACGATCTCACCTTCCGGCTGCAGCCACTCAACCGCCCGGGGAAGAATCAGGGCCAGCGAGATGAACGCGACGTCGATGGTGACCAAGCGGACCGGTTCGGGCAGCTGCTGAAGATATCGGGCATTGGTGCGCTCCATCGAGACCACCCGCGCATCGTTTCGCAGCTTCCAATGCAGCACCCCATATCCGACGTCGATTGCGTATACCTTGGCCGCTCCGTGCTGCAGCAAGCAATCGGTAAACCCACCGGTGGAGGAGCCCACATCGGCGCAGGTCCAGCCAGCAGGTTCGATCTGAAACTCATCCAGTGCGGCGGCAAGCTTGTCCCCGCCGCGCGAAACGTAGCGCGGTCCGCCCCGCACCTCAAGCCGCGCCTCGGGCGCCAGCGTCTCGGACGGCTTGTGCACCAGCTGATCGTCGGCCCACACCTGACCGCTCATCACCAATCGGCGAGCCAAACTGCGGCTGTCCGCCAGGCCCCGCTCGACCAGCAACAGGTCGACCCGTTGCTTCGAGCTCACCTCAATCTGGTCCTGTCGGCCACCGGCTTGCTCCACCGACTCGCACCTGCTATGCTACGCGCCATGGTCACCGCCTTGCTCAGGGAAATGCGACCGCGGCAGTGGGCCAAGAACGTGTTCGTATTTGCCGCGCTGGTTTTCGACCTGCAACTGCGCCAGGCCCAGCCGCTGCTGCGCACGATCGGTGGGTTCGTCTTGCTGTGCATGATCTCCAGTGCGGTCTACATCTTCAATGACATCGCCGACGTGGATGCTGACCGGCAGCATCCTGCCAAACGGAATCGCCCGATCGCCTCCGGGCAATTATCGGTCTCGAACGCCTGGATCGCCGGAACGCTGTTGGCAGCGGGCTCGATTGCTGGCGGCTTTGGCCTGCAAAGTACGTTCGGCGTGATCATCACCGTCTACCTCATCTTCAACTTGCTGTACTCGCTGTGGCTGAAGCATGCGCCGATCATTGACGTGTTGATCGTTGCCAGCGGGTTCGTGCTGCGGGTGGCTGCCGGGGTGAGCTTGATCGAGGTCACCCGGTTCTCGCCCTGGCTCTACGTCTGCACCACCCTGCTGGCATTGATCATCGGCTTTGGAAAACGCCGGGCGGAGCTGTTGTTGCTGCAGGACGGTGCCAATGCCCACCGAAGGGTGCTCGACGGCTACACCATTCCCTACCTTGACCACCTGATCGTGATCGTTTCTGCGACCACGATTATGGCATATTCGCTCTACACCTTCTCGGCCGACAATCTGCCAGGCAATCACACCATGATGCTAACCATCCCCTTCGTGCTGTACGGCGTTTTTCGATATCTGCACCTGATCCACGTCGAAAACGCCGGCGGGGCCCCCGACGAGCTCATTCTCACCGACCGGCCGCTAATGGCTTCCATTCTGCTCTGGGGGCTGCTGGCAGTCGCGATTCTGTACTTCGCGGCCTGACCATCGGGCAGACCAAGCCAATTGGCGATCGGAACCGCTCCCGGGAAGGCCATCCTGTTTGGCGAGCACGCCGTGGTGTACGGCCAGCCGGCGATTGCGGTGCCGGTCCACGCGCTGCTTGCCCAGGCGACGGTTGAGACTGCCAGCAGCGGCAACGCAGGCAGATTGTGGATCGAGGCGCCCAACATCGGCTTTTCCGGCTGGGCAGCCCTATCTCAGGGAGGTGAGACTTCGGGGGACGCATCGATCCCTGGCACAGGAAACGAAGCTGGCGAAGCGCCTGCGGCAGGGCCGATCGCTGGACTGCTGCTGGCGGCGCGGCTGACACTGAAGTATCTGGACGCCGGCCTCCAGCCAGCTTTGCGGCTGGTATTGGAATCTGAATTGCCGGTGGCTTCCGGGATGGGTTCGAGCGCCGCGGTGAGCGTGGCGGTAATCCGGGCAGTGGCTCAACACCTGGGCGGGAGTCTGCCGCCCGGCGCCGTTTCCCAGCTGGCGTATGAGGTCGAGCAACACTACCACGGCACGCCTTCCGGGATCGATAACACCGTGATTGCCTACGACGCCCCGATCTACTTCCGGCGCGGCCAGCCGCCGCAAGTGATCGATGTTCACTCCGCTTTTGGCCTGGTGCTGGCGGACACCGGCCGGCCGTCGCCCACCCGGGAGCTGGTTGCCGGGGTCCGGCAGCGCTGGGAAGCCGATCGATCAGGCTACCAGCGGGTGTTCGGCGAGATTGGGGAGGTTGTGAACCTGGCTCGCAAATCGATCGAAACCGGCGAAATCGAGCAGTTGGGAGCGTTGATGAACGAAAACCAGCGTTTGTTGGCGCGGTTGGGCGTGAGCAGCCCTGAGCTGGAAGCAATGATCCAGACCGCGCTGGCTGCCGGTGCCTACGGGGCCAAACTTTCCGGCGCCGGGGGTGGTGGAGCGTTGATCGCCACGGGCGAACCAGCCAACTTGCAGCGCCTGCGTTCGGCGCTGTTGAAAGCCGGCGCGGTTCGCGCATTGGTGACCGAGGTCGGCGCGTGACCACCATTTGCCGGATCAGCGCAGATTCGGGCCGGGCTCGGCCACCTGCCACATGCCTCGGTCGCTGATCTTCCTCAAACTCGGTGGCTCGCTGATCACCGAAAAGTCGGGACGCGAGCGGGCTCGGCGGACCGTGATCGACCGGCTGGCACAGGAAACTCATGATGCGCTGATCGCCAAGCCGGAGACCCGGCTGCTGATCGGCCACGGTTCCGGTTCGTTTGGGCACCCAGCCGCGGCCCGCTTCGGCATTATTGGGGGCGCACACACCAGCCAGGAGTGGCACGGCTTCGCCGAAGTCTGGTCGGCCGCCAACCGGCTGCATCGCATCATGCTGGATGCTTTGAAGGCTGTCGGGCTTTCAGTGTTGTCGTTTCCGCCTTCGGCCCTGGCAATCGCCGATCGGGGGGAGATTGCGGCGCTGCCGGTCGAACCCATTCAGCGGGCACTGGAGGCTGGGTTAGTGCCGGTGGTGCAGGGGGACGTGGCATTTGACCGCAGCCGCGGCGCCACCATCCTGTCCACCGAACGGGTGCTCACCTACCTGGCGGCCGAATTGAGACCATCTCGCATTCTGCTGGCGGGCATCGAAGACGGGGTGTACCAGGACTACCCTGCCCGGGAGCAGCTGTTGTCCGAGCTTACGCCAACCATGCTGCCCGAAGTCCGGTTGGAGGTCTCCGAGGCGACCGACGTCACCGGTGGGATGCAGCACAAGGTGGAAGAAGCATTCAAACTGGCCCATTCCGACGGCCAGCCTGAGGTTCGGATCTTTTCCGGCGAGACCGCCGGAAACCTGCAGGCTGCGTTGCTGGGCTATGCGCTCGGCACCAGGATCGTGCCAAGCTAGCGGCCCGTTTACCAGCCCGCTGCGCAAACTTCCACCACCGCATCGCGCCTGCTCGATCGTTTCATCGCTGCGCGCTCGTGCAGCCCTCGATAGCCAATTGGTGGCGGCCATTTCGACCCCAGGCCCCCCTACGACCCCCTGTGATAGACTTCACCGCGTCGCAGAGTGCCGGCGTCAAACGGCACTCTCGCTCGAATTCACACCCCTTGGAGCGGCCTTCATGAAATCCCTACTTGAGAAACTTGGCCTGGAAGAGGTCAACGCCGGCGCTTGCACCGGACCCGATGGCTGGATCCGTGAGGCGGACGGCAACGAGCTGATTTCCTACAACCCCACCGACAATCAGCGGCTGGCAAAGGTGATTCAGGCCACTGCAGCCGGCTACCAACAGGTGGCCGCCGCCGCCACGGGCTGCTTCGAGACCTGGCAGCTGACGCCGGCGCCGAAGCGCGGGCTGCTGGTACGCGACCTGCCCCAGTAGTTGCGGGACTACAAAGAACCGCTAGGCGATCTGGTCAGCCTAGAGATCTGCA
>CAZGCX010000171.1:0-5465 GCA_964524585.1 uncultured Anaerolineaceae bacterium | reverse complement strand
CGGACCTTCAGCTGAGTTCCTGCAATAGCTTAACCGCATGCTCGATCCGCTGCATTACCAGCTGCTTGCCCACGATCGCCATACTCTCGATCAGTGGGGGACTGACACGCTGACCGGTCACCGCCACGCGCAAGATGCCGAATAGCTGACCGACTTTCAGTCCAAGCTCCTCTGCCAAGCCCCGCAGGTCGGCTTCGACCGCTTCCACTTCGATCGTGGGAAATCCTGCGATTACTTGGCCGGCGCGCTCGGCGGCCGCCGCGGATTGCGGCGGGGTCATCTCCTTGCCGATCAGCTCGGTCGGATCGGGTTCTACCCGCTCGCGGAAGAAGAAGCCCGCCATCTCCACAGCTTCGTCCAGGGTCCGGATGCGCTCCTGGATCAGCGGCACGATCGGGGCCAATTGCTCGGTCGTGACTGCCAGGCCCGCTCCCGTGAATACCGGCGCCAACCGTTCCGCCAACTGACGCTGATCCAGGGCCCGGATGTGTAATCCGTTGAAGTGATCCAGTTTGCTGAAGTTCACGGCTGCCGGGCTGGGGTTGAGCTTCTCTAATGAGAACTTCTCCACCAGATCGGCCATGGTGAAGAATTCGGTGTGGTCGTCATAGGACCATCCCATCAGCGCCAGCCAGTTGACAACTGCCTCCGGCAGATAGCC
The DNA here is from genome assembly GCA_964524585.1 of uncultured Anaerolineaceae bacterium. GTDB lineage: Bacteria > Chloroflexota > Anaerolineae > Anaerolineales > E44-bin32 > JADFRG01. Next base: position 4,804 of record CAZGCX010000171.1, on the reverse strand, counting down.
CAGCTCTCGAAACTCCGAGGCATAGATGGAACTGCCGCCTTGTTCGGCGTGGCGCTTGCTCATTTTTCCCTTGCCAGAGGGATTCAGGAACACCGAGAGATGCACCCAGTGGGGCTGCTCCCATCCGAACGCCTGGTAGATCAATACGTGTAAGGGGAAGGTGGGAAGCCACTCCGAGCTGCGCAGCACATGCGTGATTCGCATCAGGTGATCATCGACCATCGCCGCCAGGTGGTAGACCGGCAGCCCGTCAGACTTGAGCAAGATGTAATCATCCAAGGTCTGATTGTCGACAGTGATCTCGCCCCGCAGCAGGTCCACTGCGGTGGTTTGTCCTTCAGTCGGCGTTTTGAAACGGACCACATACGGCTCGCCCGACGCCACGCGCGCTGCGGCCTCTTCAGCCGGCAACCTGCGGCACAGCCCGTCGTAGCGCGGTGGCTGCTTGCGTTTTTGCTGGTCGCGCCGCACCTGTGCCAGCCGCTCGGGGCTGCAGAAACATGGATAGGCCGCGCCGGATTCGATCAGCTGCTGGGCATGATCCTGGTACAGCGACATCCGCTCGGATTGCCGGTACGGCCCGTCCGGTCCGCCGCGGTCCGGCCCTTCGTCCCAATCTAGGCCGAGCCAAGAGAGTGATTCCAGCATCTCGGCCTCCGCGCCTGGCACAAACCGTTTGCGGTCCGTGTCATCGATGCGGATGATGAACTGTCCACCGGTCTGGCGGGCGATCAGCTGGTTGTACAGTGCGGTACGGGCCCCACCGATGTGGAATCGGCCGGTAGGCGATGGTGCGAATCGTACCCGGGCAGGAGAGTCGGGATGGGTCATCGGTGGGTGGCCGCAGCAGACGCGCCCACCGTCCGCCGCCGCGGCACGGTCCGCCTGCGAGGCACGGTCAGAGCTCGATGCGCTTGTGGCGCAGGATCACGCTCTCGACCAGCCCGACCCCAACCAGGCTGGTGAGCAGCGAGGAACCACCGTACGACAAGAATGGAAGCGGAAGGCCAGATACCGGGAACAGGTTGAGGTTCATGCCGATGTTGAACGAGGCCTGGAATAGCAGGAGGATCGCCACCCCATAGCACACCAAGGCACCGAACGGATCGCGAGCCATCCGTGCCGCCCGCAGACAGCGATAGATCGCAAACATCAAGAGCAGGATGAACACCGTTGAGCCGACAAACCCGAATTCCTGAGACATTGAGGAGAAGAGGAAATCGGTATGCCGGACTTTCAAGAAGCGCAGTTGCACCTGAGTGCCGCTCCCATAGCCCTGCCCAAGTAGCCCGCCGGAACCCACTGAGATCAGAGCTTGCTCGACGTTGTAGGTGGCACCAAAGCTCTCGTCCGGATCCGGGAACAGGAAGTTGACTACCCGGGTCATTTGATAATTCTTGATGAACAGGAAGTCTTCCCCCTGCGGATAACCTTCCAGGAAGTAGCGAGCCAGCAGAGGGGTGATCACCAGCCCCACAACCGCCAGAAATCCGATGATGGCACCGATCCGTGTGAGCTTCATGCCGGCGGCCCACATCAGCCCGACCCATATCACGACCAGCGTCACGGCGGTGCTCAAGTCCGGCTGAATCAAGATCAAGCCGGCCGGCAAGCCGACCAGGGCCAGGCTCTTGAGCAGGACACTTGTCGTGCTGATTTGGTTCAGGTTGCGAGCAAGGAAGTTGGCTAAGACCAGGATCACCAGGATCTTGGCCAGCTCGGAGGGCTGAATGGTTACAGTTGCGAGCTCGAACCAGCGGGCCGAGCCAAAACCGACTACGCCGGCGATCGGGATCAGTGCCAGCAGGGCGATGGTGAACAGGTAGATCGGCCGGCTGATGGCGGCCCACGACCGGTAGTCGATGGCCGCGGTGGCAAGCAGCACGAACATCCCGGCCCCGGCATAGAGCGCCTGGCGCGGCACCAACTCGGCCAAGTTTTCGTTGCCGCCGATTGCCGAGCGGATCAAAGCCACCCCGGCGATGGTCAAAAGCACTACCGCCGCAAGCAACCAGACGTCGAAATGACGCCAGATTCGTGCTGAAGCCTGCACTCAGACCCTAGGTTCGCGAGCGCTGTCGGGCAAGTGGGATATCGGCCACCAGACGCTGGGTATTTCGGCCTTTGGTCAAGGTAATCTCGACCGCATTGGAGTCGATCGCCACGTGACGCGAGATCGCGGCGATCAGGTCGTCCTTCATGGCGTCGATTGTAGCAGGAGTAATCCCGGCCCGGTCATGGACCAGCACGAATTGCAACCGCTCCTTGGCGGTCTTCGCCGATCCGCGCTCCCGGCCGAGCAGCCAGTTGAGAATCATGCTGCCTGCCCTCCCGCCTTGACCAAGCGAGTCAGTCGGCCGAACAGCCCGTCTTGGGATTCGAAATCCTGCATTGGGACCTCGTCTCCCATCAAGCGCTTGGCGATGTCGCGGAAGGCGCGACCCGCCTTGCTGCGGTTGTTCAGAGCGAGGGGCACTCCCTGATTGGAGGCCATCAAGACTCCCTCATCCTCCGGAACCACCCCGATCAGCTCAATGGCCAGCACATCCAGCACGTCTTCGGCCTTCAGCATCTGGCCACGGCGAACCATATCGGGCCGAATGCGGTTGAGGATCAACTTGGGCTCATCCTTCTCTTCGGCCTCGGCCATGCCGATGATGCGATCTGCGTCGCGAACTGCCGAAACCTCTGGATTGGTAACAATCAACACGATGTCGGCCGGCGCCAAAGCATTGCGGAAGCCGCGCTCGATGCCTGCCGGGCTGTCGATCACGATCCAGTCAAACTTTGGCCGCAGCTCATCGACGACCCGGACCATGTCTTCTGGTGAGACCGCGGTCTTGTCGCGGGTCTGCGCGGCCGGGATCAAGTACAGGTCCGACAGGCGCTTGTCCTTGATCATCGCCTGACGCAGTTTGCAGCGGCCCTCGACTACGTCCACCAGGTCGTACACAATGCGGTTCTCGAGCCCCAGGACGACGTCCAGGTTGCGCAGCCCGATATCGGCGTCGATGCACACCACGCGCTGGTCGGCAGCCGCCAGCGCCGTGGCCAGGTTGGCGGTCGTGGTCGTCTTACCGACCCCGCCCTTTCCGGAAGTGATCGTCACTACTGTTGCGGTCATGCGGTTTGCACCTCCCTCGAGTGCTGCTCCGCTACTGATGTTTCCAACTCTCTGCGACCAGTTGCTCGTCCCTCAGGTACGCCATTTCTGGCTTTGATTTTCCCTTGCGCTCCGGCGACACACTGATTTGTGACCCGATCCGCAGCTGGGTGGGCGACAAATCGAGTGCGCACACCACCGCCCGCTGGTCGCCGGTCGCACCGGCGTGGACCACCCCGCGCAGCTTTCCCCATACAACGACGTCGCCCCCGGCCACGATCTCTGCCCCCGGATTCACATCCCCGATCACTATCACGTGGCCGGGGTGCCGAACGGTCTGCCCCGAGCGCAGCGTCCGGTGGATCAGCACCGCCTCCTCGCCTTGCAGATCGGTGGGAATTGGCTCCAATTCGTCGGCACGTTCGATGGCGGGTGCGGGAACCTCTAGCGCCAGGCCCAGGTCGGCGCCAGCAGAACGGGTCGACTCGGTGGTCGAGAGGATGCCGGTCAGCGCGATCTGCCGCACTTCCAAAGCATCTCTCAATCCGCCCAAATCCGCTGCGCTTAACGTCCGGTCATGCATCTGCAATACCAGCCGAGCGCCGCGAAAAAAGTCGGCCCGCTCGTCGATCGCCTGCAGTATGGAGGGGCGAACAGCGCTCCAGTTTCCCGGAGGGACCGTGACGAGCAGGCCATCGCCGATGCCCTTGATCGCGAGCGGTGTGCTCATTTGGACAATCGGGGGCGGATTATAGCAGAGGGGGGTTTTTGGCGCTGGTGCCGCTAGGCTGGCCTAGCCGGAGTTGACCGCGTCGATCGCCTTGAGCTCGAAGTAGGCTTCCAACACCTGCTTCACGATCGGCCCGGAGGTCACCGCACCCTCGCCTCCGTTGTATACGAACGCCACCACCACGATCTCCGGGTTTTCGAATGGGGCGTAGGCCGTGTACCAGGCGTGGGTCGGCCAATTCCCGGGAACGCACAGGCCCTTGCGGAAGGTGGTTGGGTCACAGAACTCACCGGTTCCGGTCTTGCCGGCGGAAGAGATCCCATCCAACTGCGCATAGTCGTGCGCGGTACCGTCCGCATCCTCGACCACCAGGCGCATCCCTTGCTGAACGAGTTCAAGCACGTTCGGCCCGAGAATCACATCGGGTGAGGTCGGCCGCTCACTGACAATCCGGTCCCGCAGATCTGGATCCATGCTTTCGCATCCGGCCGCGATCTGGCTCGAGCCCTGCATCAGCACGCCATCGCCGATGTCCCACAGCACACAGGGGTCGATCTGCTGAACCAAATTGCCCTCGCCATCCAGCACCTGCTGGACCACGTGCGGCCACATTACCCGCCCACCGTTGGCCAACGTGGCGACCGAGTTCAAAACCTGCAGCGGCGTAGCCGCCACGTAGCCCTGCCCGACCACCGAGTTGTAGGTGTCACCGGTCGACCAGCTTTCGCCAAGGTTCAGGCGCTTCCACTCCTCGTTGGGGATCAAACCACCGTCCTCGCCGGGAAGATCGATTCCCAGCGGCGCGCCGTAGCCGAGCGCTCGGGCGTAATTCCCGAGCGAGGCGATCCCCAGACCGCCGTTCGGGACCTCGTTTTCAAAGCCGCCACCGATCTTGTAGAAGTACACATTGCACGACCAGGCGAGTCCGTGCACGAAGTCGACTGCCCCATGTCCATCGGCTTTCCAACAGA
>CAZGCX010000170.1:0-5528 GCA_964524585.1 uncultured Anaerolineaceae bacterium | reverse complement strand
TGCGAGAGACGCCCACGCTGCGAGTTCCGATCGGGATGCGCCATGGCGACCGACCGCTAGAGATTGACCTCCAGCAGAGCGGGCACGGGCCCCACGGCCTGATTGCTGGAACCACCGGCTCGGGCAAAAGCGAGCTGCTGCTTACGCTGCTCACCTCGCTGGCCTACGCCAACCATCCGCATCAGGTGAACTTCGTGCTGGTCGACTACAAGGGTGGAACGGCCATGTCGGTGCTGAACGATCTGCCGCACACGGTGGGCGTGGTGACTGACCTGGATGGCAAGCAAACCCGCAGGGCTCTGGTCGCGTTGCGCAGTGAATTGACCCGCAGAGAGGGGATCCTGGCCCTGAACGAGGTCGCCGACATCGACAAGTACCATGAACTCGGCATCTCCGAACCCTTTCCATACCTGTTCATCGTGATCGATGAGTTTGCTGAGCTGCGGGAACGTTTCCAGGACGATCTCGGTCAGGTGCTCAATGAGTTCGTTAGCATTGCACAGAAGGGCCGCGCCTTGGGTGTACATCTGATCCTTGCGATGCAGCGTCCTGAAGGCGTGGTCAACGACAAGATCCGGGCCAACATGCGCTTCCGAATCTGCCTGCGGGTCGAGCGATCGCAGGAGAGCCGCAGCGTGCTGGGACGGCCTGATGCATATTTGCTGCCGAGCCAGCCGCCTGGCAGAGCCTACTTCCAGGTCGGCAACGACGAGCAGTTCGACTTGTTTCAGGTCGCTCGTGTGGCCGGTCTGTACCACCGCGAGAGCGAGAGCTCCGCGGAACAAGCGCTGACCATTCGTGAAGTGGCCCCCGATGGCCGGCGGATTGATTTGTTCGAGATCGTGGGCCCGGGCAACGGAGCCCCGGAGGACGAGCGCGAGCGGCGGACCGAGGCTCAGCTGCTGGTCGAGAATGCCCGAAGAGCGGCCGAGGCGCTGGGGATCGAGAAGCTGCAACCCCCCTGGCCGCCTCCGCTCCCCAGCCAGCTTGCTCTGGACGACCTAATCGCCCGCGCCGCAACTCCTGCCTGGGATGGGACCAGCTGGCCGGATCCGGATGATGGGCGACTCAGCATGCGGGCGGTACCGATCGGGTTGATTGACGATCCCAAGAACCAGCGTCAGGTCCCGTACTTGATTGACCTGGAGGAAAGCGGGAACCTGCTGGTGGTCGGGTCACCCGGGTCGGGTCGGACCACAAGCCTGCTCACTCTGGTTGCAAGTCTGGCGCGGGCCCACCGCCCAGACCAGCTGCACTTCCACTTGATCGACTTCGCCGGCCATCAGCTCCGAGCCGGGCTGGACTCATTCCCACACGTCGCAGGCACCTACGGAACGCAGGACCGGGATCGGATTCGCCGTTTGCTTACCAACCTGAGCAAGGAACTCGAGCGAAGGCAAGGACTGTTCGAATCGGCCGGCGCAGTCCGGCTTTCTGGGTACTGGCGGCGGTCGGATGGACAGGAGCGCCTGCCGGCCATACTCACGGTCATCAACAACTTTTCCGGATTTCGCGAGGCATTCCTGGATGACATCGGCAGCTGGATACGGTTGCTGCGCGAAGGCGGAGCCTATGGGATGTTCTTTGCCATCACTTCAGATCGCTTCCCTCCCGGTCCGGTGGCGGATCTCATCCAAACCCGGATCGCGCTCCGCTTTGCAGACCGGATGTAGTATACGCTCATTCTTGGCTGTCGACCCGAACTGCAGACATACGACCCGGTGGCCTGACGCGGATTCATCAATTCCAATCCGGTGCTCGAGGTGCAGGTTGCCATGCCCTCCTCCGGCGGCGCGGGTGCACAGATTGGCCGGCTGCAAGAACTTGCCACACATATGGGCCAAACCTGGCGCGGCACTCGGCCAGCGCCGGTCCGGGTGCTGAGCGATCGCGTGGCTCTGGCGACAGTACTCAACCAAGCCCGAGCTCCGGGGGACGACTTGATTCGCGCCGTAGTCGGCCTCGATGGAACCCGACTCGAGCCGGCAGAGATCAACATGGCGCGCATCGGCTCATACCTATTGGTCACCGGCCCTCCACAGAGCGGAAAGACCACCGCGCTCGCAACGCTGGCTCTATCGCTGGCCTCCCGCTATGGGCCCGAATCAGTCGAACTCATGCTGATTACGCCCAACCGGTCCGAGCGCTATCGATTGGACGAGCTGGCAAGGTTGCCACACGCTCGCGGACAGGCCAAGACCGAACGGACCATAATCGGCCTCCTGGAGCAATTGGAAGCCTTGGCCGAGCGGCGCGCGAGTACCGATGAGGCCAGTCAGGCCGCGATGAGCCAACTGGTGCTGTTGGTGGACGACTATCACCTGCTCATGGGTCGGGTCGGTCCGGAAGTAATGAAGCGACTGGAGACCGTGGCTCGAAGGGGTCCGGACATCAAGCTCACCACCGTGCTCACCGTGCCTACGACGGTGCTGGCCACCGTGAGTGATCCGCTGCTTCGCCAGGCAATAGCCTGGCGCAACGGAATCTGGCTTCAGTCTACCGATACGCTCGAAAGCAATCGGGTGGGGGTCCGGATCTCGAACGAGTTGCGCGGTCGAGAGTTACCAGTTGGGCGTGGCTTTATCTATGACCCCGGTAGCCAGTCGATGGTTCAGCTGGCCAGCCCCGAACTTCCATCTGAATCAGATCCCTCGGCGCCGGCCAGCTTAGAAGCCTGGGTGGCGCAACTTCGTGGTTAACGAAACGACCCCCACGGATTCGCGGGGGTCGATCGAGATTATTGGGTTGTATTCTACAGGCTACTGAGGCGTGGCAGCGCCCTGTGCGGCCTGAGCAGCAGCTTCGTCGAGCTCGCGGAAATTCTGGGCCACGCTCATCAAGTAGGCGTGCACGTTCTCGAGGGTTTCAGTGTATTGCTCAAGCTTGGTGATCCAGTCACCATAGCTGGCATGGAACTGCTGTTGGGACTTGCCATCCCAGGACTGATCCAGCTCCACGTCGATCCCTCGAAGCGTTCCGAGCAAGTCATTGACTGTCGTGTCACGTTCATTCTTGACACGGCGGGCAAGCTCTTCGATCCGCTCGGTTTCCTGTCTCAATAACGGCATGTACTACCTCCCTTGTTGTATGACCCCCGCTACGATAAAGACTTGTCCATTATTGCACAGCGTTCTGGGCAGATCAAGACTCAATGGGCCGGCCGCTTGCACCGCTGGTGTACAATGATTCCAGCCTGTGGTCACCACAAACGGGGGCGAACCGAACATAAGTCGATGATATGACTGCTGTTGTGGTGACAGTCAAAGACGGGAAGTCGCACTCCCGTGATCTTGAACTTCCCGCGGAGTACCCCATCGGAGCGCTCGCTCCCTGGATTGCCAAAGCGATCGATCACAGCGACCTGGCCGCAGACAGCGCGGCCGTGAAGTATGTGCTGACGATCGAAGGCTCTGGCGAGCCGCTGGACCCGGAGCGCGGCTTGCGCTCGGCTGGCGTCCTTGATGGCGACGTCTTGCGCCTACGCATCCGGCAGCTCCCCAAGGAACTGGCTGCCAGCGAAGCCGGCAAGCGCTTCACCGGTCCGGGCTTTGTCTCCGCCTCAGGATCAGTATTCCCATTGCGATCACAGAACGCGCTGATCGGACGAGTCGACCGGGCCTCCGGCATCGCCGAGAGTGTGCTGGGGGTTGACCTGACCAAGCTGGACGAGCAAGAGTCCGCATCGGTCTCGAGGCGGCATGCGCAAGTTCTCTACCGGCACGGCTCATATCAGTTGCAAGACCTGAAGAGCACCAACGGTACCCGAGTCAACGGACGGACCTTGAAGGCCGGTGATCGAATCGCACTGCGCCACGGCGATCGCGTCGGCTTCGGTGATGTGCAGTTGATATTCGTGTGGGATACCCAGGACACCCGACTCGACGGCGGAGAACTGTCAGCATGACCACTTTCCGAAAAGCGCCACGCTACCAGCGCCCGCTTGTCCTTTGCTTGCTGTTCCTGGCTCTGGTATTCATCCCGTCCGGCGCCGCCTCGCAAGAGGAAAAGCAGCCGATTCAGATCACCAACGTGATCACCGACGAGTTCCCGCTGGTGCACGTGCAAGTTGCGGCCTGGGAGGCGGCCGGTTCGATCGTGGTCCTGATCCCCAATCAAAACCTGCGGGTGATCGAGAACAACGTACCGTTCGAAGTCCTGTCGGTCGACCCGATTGACGTGGGCATGCGCCTGGCATTCGTGGTCGACCCGGGCGACGGCGTCCGCAGCACGGGAGTGGGTCTGCGCCAGGTGTACGAGATCGCCTCGGGCTACCTGCAGACCTTCCTGGTTGATCGCCCCTGGATGATGGCCGGCATCGATGAGGCCACGGTGCTGGTGCAAGAAGGCGACTCCACGGAACTCGTGAGCCCGATGAGCAGCGACCCGGAGCTCATTGCGCAGCAGCTATCCTCCTACACTCCGCCGACTGACAACAGTATCGGCCGTCCAAGTGAGTCGGGAGCATTCACTCGCACCGCTTTGCGCCGCGCGCTGGACGAGCTGCAGTTCGCACCGGGAGGAGAAGACAAGCCACGCGCCATCGTGCTCTTCACGCCTGGCATGCGAGCCGACACCTCCGAGCTCGCCCAACGTGCGATCGACGCCGATGTCCCGATCTATGTGGTGATGGCGCGGGAGGTCGAGACTGCCTTCTGGGAAGTCGCGCTCGAGCCGCTGGCAGAAGTCACCGGTGGGCGATTTGAGACCCACTACGGCGGTGGGGATCTGGAAGGGATGTTCGAGATCCTGACACTTCGACGCGAACAACTCCACATCACATACCGCTCAAACAGTGCTGCAGCCGGACTGCGGGGGGTGCTGGTCGAGATCGACGGCAGCTCCGGAACCCTTTCCGCCGCCGGGCAGTACGACGTCGAGCTTGCCGCCCCCCAAGTTCAGGTGGTCTCCCCCGCCCCTGGCGCGGTGGTCAACCGTCAATCCGTCGAGGGCTCAGCAGAACCTTCGGACGCGGAACCGACCTTCATGACGGTGGTGAGTGAGGTGGAGTTCCCGGACGGATATCCACGGCAGCTTGGACCGGCCCAGCTATTGGTGAACGGCACTCCGGCAGGGCAAGGCCAAGTCGTGGACGGTCGGACTGAAATCACCTGGGACATTCGCGCCTATCAGTCCGCTGGCCAGGTGCCAGCCACCATCCAAGTGGTGGTCTCCGACGAGCTTGGCATGCAGGGCGAGTCCTCGCCGCGAACGGTATCGATCAACTATATCCAACCCACTGTTAGCAATCCGGTCGACCGGCTGCTTCTATATGTTGCCCTGGGCGTGGCGTTGGTCTCGCTGGCGGCAGCAGTCTTCCTCTTCCTCAACCGGCAGCGGTTGGGGCCGGCGTTCGCACAGGCCAGCGAGAGCGTGGCCGACTTTGTGGAGCGGGTGACCGGGCGGCGAACCGCGCTGGTCGCCAAGGCCTACCTGGTCCCGCTGGAAGGCTTCGAGGAGGCGCCGCAGCGTTCATTCGAACTCTACGGCACGACCGCGCCCCAAGGGCCCTTCTCGCCCGATCCGAAGAG
>CAZGCX010000169.1:0-5555 GCA_964524585.1 uncultured Anaerolineaceae bacterium | reverse complement strand
CGACGGCCGAACGCATCTGACTTTGTTCGACTCGGGCAGCCGGTTGGTTGAAAGCGAGGCAGGTCGCTTCGTGCTGATCGGGGGCGGCGACTCACCGATCGCACTCTCACAACAACTCGGTCGCCGCATGCCGCTCCTGAACCGGCGGATTGATTGGCTGGTCGTGCCTGACACCAGCCAGTCACAAATGCTCGGGCTGGTGGACCTGGGCGACCGCTACTCGGTGGGCGCGGTGCTGGTTCCGAGCTTGATCGGGGGCAGCGCGTTCCGGAGCGTGATCGGCGATCTGCAGACTGCCGGAATCCAGGTTGTGCAAGCCGAGCGCGGCCGCCGATTGCGGCTCGGCCCCGATTCCTGGCTGCTGGTCTTGGATCGGAACGAGACGCGCATGTCGCTCGAGTTGGTCGATGGACGGGCCCACGTGTTGCTGCTGGCGGACTCAGATCCACTCACCAGTGAGTCTCCACTCAACCTTGGGCCGCCCAGCGCGCTGGCGGTGCACGACCCGGATCACTCCGATTGGGTGGCCCAACTACACCCCTGGCTGGCGATCGCGACTGGACACCCTATCGACCCATCCGCCTGGCCGCTGCGGACCGAACTGCACGGGTGGATCGAGCTGATCACCGATGGCCAGCGTCTGTGGGTTCAGTCGCAGCACCCTGCGACACTTGGGCCGGGATCCAGCTCGCCTTGACCAACCCCGGAACCGAGCGGCACGTGGCGATCCGAAACCGGACAAGGATGGATCCCGCTCGCAGTCGACTCAATTTCGCGGCTGCTTCAGCTGTTGACATAGAACTCACGTTCTAGGCAACTCGGCGCAGAACAGACTAAATCCTCCGGCCGATCGTCCCAAGTCGAGCTGTATGGCGACTGCAAGGTCGCCTTAACCCCCTTTCCTGTACCATGACTCGTGAGATCTGGCACCAGCTGGGCCGCGCCTTGCTGGGGCTTGATGCGCATATATATGAAGAACAAGAAGGCCAAAAGCTCAGAATCACACCAGCCACAGGGCGACCTCAGCGGCCGGGTACTGGTCGCCGACGACGACGCGCAGTTCCGCTCGCTGATGGTGCGGCGAGCGGAGAAGCTCGGGCTTTCGGTGCTGGAGGTCGAAGACGGCGAGCAGGCGTTCGAGGCGCTGGAAAGCGAACGCTTCGACCTGGTGATCTCCGACCTCTACATGCCGGTCCATACCGGCCTGGAAGTGATCCAGCGGGCTCGCGAGCTCGATCCCGACGTGCATTCCATTATCTTGACCGCCAGTGCCACGGTCGAAACCGCGATCGAGGCGCTGCGGTCGGGAGTCTACGACTATCTAACCAAGCCGCTCGAGACGCTGGCCGATTTCGAGATGACCGTGCGCCGAGCACTGGAGCACGCACACCTCCTGCGGGAGAACCGCCGGCTGTTCGCCGAAGTGCAGCGTCTGGCTGTCACCGACGCGCTGACCGGACTCTACAACCGCCACAAACTGGACGAGGCGTTAGCCAACGAATTCGAGCGCGCTCGCCGCTACAAGCGACCACTCTCGATGATCATGCTCGACCTGGACGGGCTCAAGCTGATCAACGACACCTACGGTCACCCGGCCGGCGACGGTGCGCTCAAGTTGGTGGCGGAAGCCATCCGCAATTCGATCCGACGAGTGGACATGCCGGCTCGTTTTGGCGGAGATGAATTCATCATCCTGCTCCCGGAAGTTGACCTGGACGTGGCGCTCCGCATCGCCGAGCGCATCTGCAACAAGATCCAGCCGAGCGAGGACCAGAGAGACATGTTTTCGCTAAGCGGGGGCGTCGCGCAGCTGCAAGACCATCACACCTCGGCCGAGGATTTTGTCCGCTCGGCAGACGATGCACTGTACAGCGCCAAGCGCGCCGGCGGCCAGCGGATCATGACCACCGAGCAGCCACAGCCAGAATTAGTTAAGAGCGGTTAGGACCGGAGTCAAGAGTTGGGAACGGATGGAAGAGACATGGAAGTAGAGATGCGAGGCACTGCCTTTGAGCGCGCCGGCGGTAATGGCCCGCCACCAGAAACGGTCGAGCAGTCGACGTTGGCCAAATTGCTGGCGCTGTTCGCCAGCCTGCGCGCCAAGCTGATTATTCCGTATGTGATCCTGACCGTGCTGATCGCAATGGTCGGCGTGTTCGTGATCACCAACCTGGTGACTTCCAGTGTGCGCGAGCGGTTCATCAATCAGCTACTGGAAGCCAGCCGGGTGGCCGGAGACGGGATCGTGCGCCAGGAGCGTGTGCACTTGGAAGACCTGCGCTTGATGGCTTTTACCGACGGTGTCGGAGCCGCCATCAACTCCCACGATCCAGACGCACTACAAGAGCTGTTGTTCCCGATCGCACTCAACAACGACATTCAGGCAATCACCGTCGTCGATCTGGATGGGGCCGAGCTCATCACGCTGGCCAAGCATCCGGTCTCCGGATCCTACATCACCACCGAGGGTGGGGACTTCTCGCAATTCGCCATCGTGCGCGAAATCCTCACCAGCTCGCAAGACCAACTCGGTGACAAGTTCGCCGGTTTGATGGATACCAGCTTCGGGCCCTACCTGTTCACCAGTGCGCCGGTCCGCGATGCTGATGGAAACTTGCTGGGCGTGATGCTGGCTGGTACCCGCATGGAATCTCTGCTGGCCGAGATGAAGGCCCAATCGCTGGCAGACGTAGTCATGCTGGACAACGACGGCAGCCTGTTTTCAACCACCTTCGCCAAGCCGGATGAGGGTTTCGGAGCAGTCGAAATCAATCCCAGCCTTATTAATGAGGCAGACCCCTCCATCACGTTGGACTTTGAGCTCTACGGCCGCGATTACAAGGCGACCTACGCCCCGCTGATCATCCGCCAGAGCAAGACCGGCATCCTGGGCGTCGCCCTCCCCAGCAACTTCATCATTACCACCATGGTGACCAGCCGCAACACCTTCACCCTGATCTTCACCCTGGCGACCGTCGCAACCATCGTGGTTGGCTACCTGCTGGCACAAAGCATCGCCCGCCCCATCCTGCGGCTGCGGAAAGTCTCCCAGGCAGTCGCGGCCGGCGACCTGAACCAGGACACCGGTTTGCGCGGAGTCGACGAGATCGGAGAGCTGGCCAGCGCATTCGACATCATGACCTTGCGGTTGCGCGAGCGCACCGCCGAGGCAGCTCGGCTGTACGACGAATCGGTTTCCCGCAATGACGAATTGAAAGAGATCAATGCCCGGCTACAAACTGCGCAGGCCCAGCTCATCCAATCCGAGAAGCTGGCCTCGGTCGGCCAGCTGACGGCCGGTATCGTTCACGATGTGAAGAACCCGTTGGCTGTGATCAAGGGTCTGGCCGAGGAGCTTGGCGAGGAGTTTGGGCTGGATCCGACAACTAAAGAACAGCTCGGCACCATCCGCGAGAGCGCCGGCCGTGCCAGCACCATCGTGACCGATCTGCTTAAGTTCGCCCGCCAATCCACTCCAGAGCTCGAGCGGCGCGACCTGCGCGAGACCATCCAGGCTTCGGTACGGCTGACCGAGTACCTGGCGCGCAAGTCCAACGTGGTGGTCAAGATGGACATGCCAAGCTCGGCGGTGATGGTCTCCTACGACGCTCAGCAAATCGAGCAGGTGCTGATCAACTTGATCGGCAATGCAATCCAGGCCATGAAGAATGGCGGCACAGTCCGCATCAATCTCAGCGAGGTTGGCGGGACAGTGGCGATCGCGGTCCAGGACAACGGCATCGGAATCCCCGAGAAGAACCTGCAACGCATCTTTGATCCATTCTTCACCACCAAGCCCGAAGGCGAGGGCACCGGGCTCGGTCTGTCGGTCAGCTTCGGCATCGTCACTCGCCATGGTGGCAAGATCGACGTCGAGAGCAAGCCCGGACTCGGAACCACATTTACCGTCCTGCTTCCTATTGAGCAGCGCGCGCCTCAACCCGGGGATGGCGAGCAGGAGTCGGAGCTTGAGGTTGCCTGACATGCGCCGGCTGACGCCCGAACATCATTGGGCGTCCTTGAGTTTGGCGCGTCCAGGTTGTAGATCGGGCGGACCGTGAAATTCGCCTCTCAGTTCAGTAAGCTGCGGGAAGCCGCGCTTCAGGCGGCGGTCCCCAATGCGACTCACGAGCAGGAAGAGCGCGAGCAGTCAATCCGGGACCTGCTCCGTTGGCTTTTACTGCTGCCGCTGCTCATTTTGCTGCTTTTCGGCTGCGGATGGCTCGGGACGCTCGGCACCAGCAACGCCGCGGCCGATACCCGCTCCGCATTGACCGCTGACTACAGCCCCTGGCCGTTTTTGGTTTTCCGGCCGGTCAATCCCGACATCATTGAAGAAGTCCGCCTGGATCAGATCCGCTACCCCGGCACCTTCTCCGAGCCGGTCGATCCAACCATCATCGCGGCCGACTTCTGGTTCACTCCGACACCGACTCCAACTGCCACGCTCGGCCCGACCTCCACTCCGACCGCTACGTTCACCGCGACTGCCACGCCGACGCTGGGCACGCCGACCACGACACCGACCGCGACCACGACCTTCACCGCCAGTCCCTCGCCGACTGCAACCTACACCTCGACGCCCTCCGGCCCGCCTTCGCCGGTTCCACCGGTGGTCCCACCTGCCAACACCTACTGGTTCTACGACGACAATACGCCGCTGTCCCGCATGATGTACACCACTCTGGCCAGCGGGAGTGGTCAGGGCAGCGGGTCCGAGTCCTTCTATTCGCCGACCTTCGTCGGAGGCCAGTCGATCGCGGCCGGCACCACCACCGTCAACTTCTACGCCTGGAACCCGTCCCCGATCGCCTCGGTGTTCAACGTGCAGTTGCGCGCCGGCGGCGCCACGCTCGGTTCCGGCTCGTTCGCCATTCCGGCCAACACCTACAGCGCGTACTTCTTCTCGGCCTCTTTCGCCACCAGCAGCCACAGCTTTGCCAATGGCGAGCGGCTGGAAGTCGGTTTTGGCTTCGCTTCGCCGGCCGAGATGTTCTGGGATGGGGTCTACAACTACTCCGGCGTGCGGGTGCCGTCGATTGCGACCACGCCCACGCCGACCGCTTCTCCGACCACCTCACCGACCGCCACGGTCTCACCGACCCCGTCGGATACGCCTACCCCGACCCCGATCCCGGCCGCGATCACGGTGAACAATGTAACGGCCACCGAGGGCAATGGGCTGCTGTTCACTGTCACGCTCGACAATCCGGTGGCCGGTGGCTTCACGGTCAACGTTACGCTGAGCGACGCCAGCGCCACCGGCGGGGCAGCGCCATTGGCGTACCCTGAGGATTATGACAATGTGGTGGCAGTGCTCAACTTCGCCGGCTCCGGCGGCGAGACGCAGCAGTTCACGGTCAATACATTGGATGACGCAGTACTGGAAGGCACTGAGACTTTCTCGGTTTCGCTGAACGCCAGTTCGGCGCTGGTTACCGATACCGACACTGGCATCGGCACGATCAACGACAACGACTCGGCCGCAATTACCGTCGGCAACGTCTCTGCTACAGAAGGGGGCGGGCTGCTGTTCACGGTCACGCTCGACAACG
>CAZGCX010000168.1:0-5614 GCA_964524585.1 uncultured Anaerolineaceae bacterium | reverse complement strand
CTTCCCACTGTGCTCTCGATAATCACGACCTTGCCGCCGGCTCTGACGCAGCGGGCGACTTCCGCCAGGGCTCGCGAGAGGTTGCCGCGATTCTCAGCAGTGTTCGTGCCTGTTACATGATGCAGAACGTTTTGCATCAGCACACAATCGAACTCACCGTCAGGGAATGGAAGGTCAAGGATCGATCCTTGCTTATAGGTCATGTTGGGAATCGGACCGGGCCCGTCTTCCAAGAACAGATCCACCGCGATGATGCTCCGCGCGATGCGGGGGTCGTAGTTTGTAAATCCCCCGTTGCCGACATCCAGCACCCGCCCTTGATCGACAAGCTCCCGAGCCACCATAAGTTCGATGTACCGATAGTGCTCCAAACTGGCCTGGTCGCGGACGTAGGTCTGGTTGTCCTTGAACCAGCCGATGTTGGCTTCGGCAGTTACCTGCATGGGGGCCGACACCGATCTCTCAGTTCCCACCCCTCAGACGTCTTTCACTTGGACGTTAAGACTTCCGGTCGGATCGAGGTTTGAGAGGCGGGGTCGGTGTAGCCACAGGCGCAGCCGCAGTAGATCCAGCCCGCTTCGCAAGTTGCCTCGCAATAATTGAAGGCGGCTGTCCCCATCGTCCCTCCATCGAATCCCAATTTGCTTTAGCCGATAGCCCAGGCGGGTCGCCAGGTATAGCAGTTCGACATCGAACATGTACCCATCGATTTTCTGGCGACTGAACAAATCGCGTGCAACCTCGCCCCGGAAAAACTTGAAGCCACATTGTGTATCAGGAACCTCGTCGAGGCCGGCCAACAGGTGCATGACTACGCCAAACCCCTTCGAACCGAGGCGGCGATACCAGGGCTGATACACCTCAATTCGAGACCCTTCCAGCGCCCGCGATCCGATGACCAGGTCATACCCCTCGTCGAAGCAGGGCAGCGCATGGTCGAGCTCGGCAATCGGGATCTTATTGTCTGCATCCACAAACCCGACCACCTTTCCCTCCGCCTCCTGCGCAGCCGCACGCACCGCGAAGCCCTTTCCTCTTCGGCCGGAGTTGGCGATCAGCTTGATGCGCGGATCCTGCGAAGCGCGTTCAGCGACCAGCTCCCGCGTCCCGTCTTCCCCGTCGACCACCGCGATAATCTCGTATCTGAGCCCGTGCTTCTCGAAATAGGCCTGGGCCGCGTCAAGCGTTCGGCCGATCACATTGACCTCGTTGTAAGCGGGAAGGATCAACGAGATATCGGGACGCCGGGGCTCTCCTGTCAGCGGGCGAGCTTGATCTGGTTGAGACATTGGAGCCTCCACATTCATCGAGCTGCTTGCCTCTCGATTACTTCCTGCGATAGAAATTCGTACAGCGCTTCCCCCGCCAGTTGGTGGCCTGCCGCAGTCATGTGGAAGTCGCGTTGGAAATACAACCGCTCTTCCTGAGTCTGGTTGTGCGCAATGAACGACTCGAGCAGATCCAGATACGGGATTCCAGCCGCTGACAGAAACTCCGAAAGCTCGCGGTTGGGTTGACGGCAGTACCACTGCTCGCCCTCGCCCGGCTGCCGGGTTTGGGGCTCGGCGGGGATCACCAGCACGACCAGCTGCCCTGCGTGCGCCGAGACTTCGTCGTTCAACTGGCTCAACAACGCCTTGGTAATCGCCCATGCCTGCGCAATCTCCGGCGTGTACTGGTCGTCACAGATGTCACCTTTTGAGAGCGGGTCGGACCTGCTAGCAGTAGCCTCCGAGGCGCCGCGCGCACCGCCGAACAGATCCACCAGCGGTGCCAGCAGATCGGGAACTCCGGCACGCAACGCGAGGGTCTGCGAGATGAAGCGCGGTAGCTGAAAATACTTCTTCAGCAGGCTCCCCACTTGCTGGGGAAACCCCATCCCGGTTTCCACCGGGTAGTTGTGCAATTGGAGCGACCCCTGCTCGTCAAGCGAGAAGTACGGTTTGTGCCCGCTGCCTCCGGTCCACTGCTCCAGCTCCCAGCTATTGTTGTAGACGTCATTCGCCAGGTATATGCCGAGCACAACCAGATCCGGCTCGTATTTTTGGCCTTCCAAGCGATAGAACAACAGCTCGTTATCGGTGCCATAACCGTTGACTGCGGCGTTCAGCACCCGCCACCGCTGCTGCACTTGGGCACCGTTCAATTCACTCTGCAAGACCTTTCCGAGTGTCTCTTCCAGCGATACCTGGAAACCCGCCGTCATTGAGTCACCCAGAAGCAGGATCCTTCGTTCGTCGTCCGGCTTAGCGTACGGTGTCTCCACGTCCCGCAGGCCCAGGCTGTTGATTTCGACGCGAGTGGCGCACTCCCCGTAGCACGATTCCCATCCGGAAGCGCCGGGAATCGACCGCCAACCGTAGAGAGGATAGGGCTCCCAAAACCCCCCCGACCCCAGATGGAATACGCGGGCAACGCCCTCCAGCAGCACCAAGGTGAAGAGCAGGCTCGCAAGCGAGATTGCTGCGCCGTATATCCACCGGCGTCTTCTGCCGCGGCGTCCAGCAGGCGGTGCGCTCAATTGTGTGCTTTCAGAAAAGGGTATAGATGAACGGACCGATGCCCGAGCTCGAGGCGAAGATCATCAGCATCGCAAAAAGCATCAGCAAAGTGACCATCGGGATCAGCCACCAGAGTTTGCGTCTCCACAGGAATTGGAAGAGCTCGGCCACTACCCCGAAGTTCGAGGCCATACCGGCCAGGAATGCTCTCATTTGGCATCCTCACTTTCTGACAACAAAACCGTCCATGTAGAGCGAGTCGATATCGCTGGCAGCGAAGGTGTTCAGCGCGTTGGATGGGGTGTTGACGATTGGCTCACCGCGCAGATTGAAACTGGTATTGAGCAACACCGGCACTCCGGTTGCCTGCCCGAACAGCTCGGTAACGCGGTGATACAGCGGATTCCACTCGCGGCGCACGGTCTGCAACCGTCCAGTGCCACCAACGTGGGTAACCGCTTGAATAGATTCGTGCTTACCGTCTCGGGTTGGATAGACCATCAGCATATAGCGCAGCGGATAGTTTCGCTCTGGAGCCTCGATGTCCCGGTAGAACTCGGGGGCTCGTTCCTCAAGGATGACCGGTGCAAACGGGCGAAACGGTTCACGGAATTTAATTCGTGAGTTGACGATCTCTTTCATCTCGGCCCGGCGCGGGTCGGCGAGGATCGACCGGTTGCCCAGGGCGCGTGGCCCCCACTCAAAACGATCCTGGAAGAGCGCGATGACCTTGCCAGCCAGGATATCGTCTGTCATCCGTTCCGCGATTCGCTCCTGATCATCGACCTGCTCGTAGTTGCGTCCGGACTGCTCGATAGCCTGGCGCACCTGGTCGGCAGAATAGCTCTTCCCCCAGTAGGCGTGTTCCATAACGAACCTGCGCGGTTGGCCGAGCACAACGTGATAGACATAGAGGGCAGACCCGAGAGCGCCACCGGAGTCACCCGGTGCAGGAGGAATCCATACTTCCTTGAACGGTGTCTCACGTAGGATTCGGCCATTGGCCACCGAGTTCAGCGCAACCCCCCCGGCGAGACATAACCGGTCGAGTCCAGTTCTCTCATGTGCATGGCGGGCCATCCGAAGCAAGATGTCTTCGGTGACCCACTGTATGCTTGCAGCGATGTCGGCGTAGTGTTGATTACGTTCGGCAACGCGTTCGTTCCATTTCGGGTGATCCCGATCCGGGTGGGTGGTTGGCGTAAAGAAGTCTGATTCGTGGATGCGTGGTTCACCAAACAATCGAACGAACTCGTTGCTAAATGTCCTAGAGGTCGATCGGTCGAAGCTGAAGTAGTCCATATTCAGGCGGAATCCGCCCTGATCATCGACGGTGACGACCTTCAGCACGTCCTCAACCCGATTCGGCCGGCCGTAGGGCGCCATTCCCATGACTTTGTACTCGCCGCTGTTCACTCGGAAACCCAGAAAAGCTGTGAAGGCGGAGTAGAGCAGCCCCAGCGAGTGAGGGAATCGGAGCTCTGAATCGAGCTCAATCGAATTAGATTGCGGCTCCGGCGCGCCTGTCTGGGAGCTCTGCTTCTCCCAAGTAGCAGTTCCCGCTCCGATTGCCGTTGTCGTCCACTCCCCGACGCCATCGACGCTCAATATGGCAGCCTGCTCGTACGGTGAGCAGAACAAGGCGCTCGCAGCGTGACTGAGATGGTGCTCGACGAACAGCAGCTTCTGAGAAGCGATCCCAAGCTCCTTGAGAATCTGGCTCCTGATCCACAGCTTTTCGTTGAACCAGGTGATCATCGATTCCCGGAAGACACCCATGGATTGAGGAAAGGTTTCTATCGAAGTTCTCAATATGCGCTCGAACTTGAGCAACGGCTTTTCGTAGAAGACTGCGTACTCCAGTTCCTTCGCGCTGATCCCAGCCTGCTCCAGGCAGAATTGGATGGCCCGGTGTGGAAATCCAAAGTCATGCTTCTTGCGAGAGAAGCGCTCTTCTTCTGCAGCCGCGATCAATACCCCATCGCTCAGAATGGCGGCCGCCGCGTCGTGGTAGTAACAGGAGATCCCGAGGATGTACATCAGTAGAGCTTCCTGGTTGCGTCCAAGGTCGTCGCCGGATTTGACCGCTCGAGCCACAGCGACTCCCGACCGTCCCACCCAGTGCGCCTAACCTTCTCAAGTTGGACCACAACCCCGTAGGGCACGAACACAGTTAGATAGAAAATGGTCAATATCACCCTGGCGATCAGATTCCCGATCTTGAGCCCGATAGCCTTCCAGGTGTGCCAGATCGCAGATAACACTCCCCGCAACGAAGTCTCCCGTTCGGGAGCAACAGTTGAATCGTTCACGCGACTTGTGGGACCCCGCGCAGGCTCACGCCCTGCAGTTCATGCGGAGCAGGGATCTGGAAGATATCAAGCACGGTCGATGCGACATCGAAGATTCTCGCTCCATCAATATGACCGCCTGCCTCTTCCCGCTTTGGGTCGTGCAGGATGAAGAGCCCATTTTGTGCATGGTTGCAATCGTCCGGCCCGGTGTCGTTCTCGAACGAATGCACCGCCCCATGGCCCAACGAGCCGACTGACCGCCACAGCAGGTTGCCAAAGTACACCATCAAGTCGGGAGCAACCCCGTTCACTTGCCGGTAGATCTCGCTTGGGCGATAGACTGTGGTGTCCAGCGGCCCACCCTCCGGATCGGGGATCAAGGCCAGTTTCCCGGAAAGTTCGTCACGCAGGATCTCGTAGTCTGCCGGTCGCACGATCCCCTCTGGCTCCCGCCCCGACACATTGAGGAAAACCCGTCCGTAATAGCCCCCATCCCCCCAGGCGCGAGTCCGGCCCCAATCGACCTGAAGGTCGTTGAAACGAACGATCTCCCCAACCGGAGGCGAACTCTTGAAGGCCAGATAGCCGTTTCGCCAGAGCCATTCGTTGAGGCAAATCCCACCATCCATTCGCTGCGCACCGTGATCGGACACGACCACAACGACAGTGTCGTCACCGACCACTTTCAACCACTCGCCGATCTTCTGATCGATCCGAACGTAGTAATCGTGAATCGCATTTTCGAACGGATTCCCGGCCCGGTAGCGGCGATGGCGCGGGTCGTGAAACGATATGCGAACCGCAAGCTGTACGATACGA
>CAZGCX010000167.1:0-5619 GCA_964524585.1 uncultured Anaerolineaceae bacterium | reverse complement strand
AGTCCAACGCGTCCAGCAGGTTGCCACAGTTGTCGCATTGATCACCGCGGGCTTGCTCGTAACCGCAGATCGGGCAAGTGCCCTCCACGTAGCGATCCGGCAAGAAGCGCCCCTCGCTCTCTGAGTAGAGCTGCTGTTGCTTTTCCAGGTACAGGTACTCCTGCTCGTACAGCCGCGTAAAGAAATCCTGGGCAATGCGATGGTGGTTCTCGGTATCGGTGTGGGTGAACAGGTCGTAGCTGATCCCAATTGCGTGCTGGGTCTCCAAGAAGCGGCGGTGGTAGCGTTCGAAAAGCTCCCGCGGATCGATGCCCTCTTTGTCGGCTTCGACCGTGACCGGCGTGCCGTGCGAATCCGAGCCGGAAACCATGAGCACCCGGTTGCCCTTTAGCCGATGGTAACGGGCAAAGATGTCAGCCGGCAGATAGGCGCCGGCCAGGTGACCGACGTGCAGGTCGCCGTTGGCGTAAGGCCAGGCGACGGAAACATGGATGCGCTCACTCATGGTCTTCTCTCAATTCGTCGTTTTGTGGTCCAGTGTCAAACGCCTTTGTGCCCAAAAAGCAAAACGCCAGCCCGAGGCTGGCGCTGAGCGCGTTCCGCTGGGTGCGGCTGGGCGCCGCGCCTCAGCTGGCCGATGGGCCTCAGCCCACCGGCGCGCTCACTCCGTGCATGGCCATCGCGCTTGAAATCTGCATCGAGTTCATTGTAGCCGCGATGCCGCCTCGGTCAAGTGAAACAGACGGCGGGCCGTGCACCCCGCCGCACTGATCTGTGCCTGGGGCGCGCCTGGTTCAGTCTCCGGCCTCCGCCAACCGGTCGGCCCGAGCGGCAAATACGAAGTCCGCTTCGGACAGTCCGTCAATGCTGTGGGTCCAGATGGTGATGCTGGCTTTCCCCCATCCCAGACACAGGTCGGGGTGATGCTCGACTGACTCGGCCAGCGCGCCTACCCGGTTCACGAAATCCAGCGCCGACTTGAAGTCGTCGAACTTGTATTGCTTCTCAAGGTGGCGCTCGTCGATCACTTCCCAGCCGCCACCGAGCTTCTCCTGCAGTATCTGCAGTTCGGCACCCTTCAGGGGCCCGGTCCCGCCGCCGCGCGGCGGCTTAAGATCGCGGTCTGCCAGGTCGCCCAATTCTATGCTCCATTCGGTCCCGGCTCGAAGCGTTCAGTTTTGGCCGGGCGGCTAAATCGACCTATTCTACGCCGAGACTCTGCATGATCTGCAGCGGGTTGCCATCCGGGTCGCTGAACGAACCAAAGATGGCGTTGGGGGTCTGATTCTCGAAATCGAACTGGCAGCCCCGACTTTCAAGCAAGGCCTTGGTTTGTTGATAGTCGGCGACCCCGAACACTGGCGTGCTGCCGGCTTGCGGCGCCTCGTGACCCGCCGCATCGGCCGCATGCAGTCCCAGGCGCTGGCTTCCAACCTGCAGGGAGGCGAAGCCGTCGTCTCGATACAACACCGGCAGCTCCAGGGTTTCCTGATACCACTGGCTGCTGTGTCGCACGTCGGATACGAAGATTAATACCATTGGGATATCGCTGATGATCATGGCGTGGTCCCTCGAAAAAACTGCTGCCGGGCAGGCAGCATCATATCCTACCTCTGGTCCGGGTCAGCGACCGGTCGTAACCGGCACCCGGCGATCGACCGACTCGATGATCTCGGCCGCCATATCGTAGCGGCTGAAGGGGGGCATCAGGTAGGCGCCCTGCACCAGTGAGGTCAGCTGCTCCAGAATCTCGATCGCAGCCGCGACCCCTTCACCCGTCGCATCCTCCCCGGCGGCTGCGATCCGATCTCGCAGTGCCTGTGGGATGTTGATGCCGGGCACCTCATTGTGTAGGAAGCGGGCGTGGCGAATACCGTAGAGCGGCAAAACCCCGGCCAGTACCGGAACCTTCAGCGAATCGAAGCGCTCGCGATACGCAATCAGGACTCGCTCGACCAGCTCAGGTTCGAAGATCGGCTGGGTCAGTACGAAATCCGCCCCTGACTCGACCTTTCGATGCAGGATGCTGATCTCACGCTCCAGGTCAGAAGAGGAAGGATTGAGAGCGCAACCGACAAAGAACGAAGTCGCCTCTCCGATCTCGGCGCCGTGGTGGTCCACGCCGGTGTTGAAGTTCTGCTTGATCAGTTTGATCAAACCGGAGGGAACCACATCGTAGTTGTCGGTGGCCTCTGGATAGTCGCCGATCGCGGTGGGGTCCCCCATCACCACAAAGATGTTGCGCACTCCGGTGGCGTGCGACGCAAGCAGATCACCTTGCACCCTCAGCAGGTTTCGGCCGCGGGTGGGGAAGTGCAGCACGGTTTCCAGGCCGACCTCCCGTTGGATCAGCTGACAAACCGCCCAAGGGCTCATCCGCAGGCGAGCCATCGGACTATCAGCCACATTGATCACGTCCGCCCCGGCGTCGGCCAGCAACCGTGCGCCTGCGAGCAGCTTCTTGATCGAAAGCCCACGCGGCGGATCGATCTCTACCGAGAGCGTAAATCGACCTGACCCAAGCGACCGGCTCAACTCAGTTGGGCCCGGCGCGCCGTTGAGCAGCTCCGGGTTCTCTTCATCTTCTTCGATCGAGATGCGAGGCGTGTACTCTGGACCGATCTGATCCAACGCTGCCCGCATATGAGCGATGTGCTCGATGGTGGTGCCGCAACAGCCGCCGATCACACTGGCTCCAGCCTGATAGAAGTCCACCGAGTGCTCGCCGAAGTAGTCGGCGGTCGCCGGGTACATGATTCGATCACCGACCTGCTCCGGCCAACCCGCATTGGGCATCACCGAGAACTTGGCCTGTGGCACTGCCCGGCGCATGTCGCGGATGACCCGCAGCAGTTGCGCCGGGCCACCGGAACAGTTGGCACCGATGACGTCGGCCCCGGCTTCCCACAATAGCCTGGCGGCGTGGGCCGGGGTATCGCCCAGCAGCGTCCGGTCGTCACGGGTAAAGGTCGCCGAGGCAATCACCGGAAGGTCGCTGACTTGCTTCGCTGCCTGTATTCCCTCCCGCAGCTCGTACAGATCGCTGTGGGTCTCCAGTACGATCAGATCGACCCCGGCCTCCACCAGCGCCGAGATCTGCTCGGCGAAGGCCGCCCGCGCCTGCTCCGGGCGCACCCGACCGAAGGGAGCCAGCCGGACGCCCAGCGGGCCAACACTTCCACCCACCAGCGCCTCCCGGCCCGTCTCTTCAATCGCTTGCCGAGCCAGACTGACTGCCGCCTGGTTGATCTCAGCCACCCGGTGCTCCAGGCCGTGGGACGACAGTTTGTGGCGGTTGGCGCCGAAGGTATTGGTCTCGATGATTTGGGCCCCGGCCTCCAGGTAGCCGCGATGGATTTCCAGCACCAGCTCCGGCCGGCTGAGGTTCAGCTCATCGAAGCAGGCCTCAAACGGCACACCTCGGGCGTGCAGCGCGGTCCCCATTGCCCCATCGGCCAGGATCGGGCGGCCGCTCTCCAGCAGCTCGACGAAGCGCTTGCTGCCCATCGGTCAGTCGGCGGACTCTGCCCGCAATTGGCGGACCGCCTCTGCCACGTTGCCCAGCGCCGGCAGTACTTCGTCCCATTCACGGGTCTTCAGACCGCAGTCTGGGTTCACCCAGATCTGCTCCGGTTGGAGCACTTGGGCGAAGGTCCGTAGCCGGGCCTTGACCCGCTCCACCGGAGGAATGACCGAACTGTGTACATCGTAGACCCCCGGTCCGACTTCCCGTCGGTAGCCATAATCGGCCAGCTCCTGGATGGTTTCGTCGCCGCTGCGGGCGTTCTCGATCAGGATCACGTCGGCATTCAGCCGGTCGATGGCCGGGAAGATGTCTCCGAACTCCGCATAGCACATGTGAGTCTGAACCTGGGTTTGATCCTGCGCGCCGCCGGTCGCCAGCCGGAAAGCGTCCACTGCCCAACGCAGATAATCTTCCCATCTGGCTTGCTTGAGCGGCAGCCCTTCGCGCAGAGCCGGTTCGTCGACCTGGATCACCTTGGCCCCGGCAGCCTCCAGATCGGCGATCTCTTCGCGCAGCGCCAGCGCCAGTTGATAGGCGACTTGCTCGTGCGGGATGTCGTTGCGCACGAACGACCAGTTGAGGATGGTCACGGGCCCGGTCAACATGCCCTTGACCGGCTTCTCCGTGAATGACTGCGCCTTGGCAAACTCGCGCACGGTCATGGCGGCGATCCGCCGGACGTCCCCCCAGATGATTGGGGGACGCACGTAGCGATTGCCGTAGCTCTGCACCCAACCATGCTCGGTGAAGGCGAAGCCCTTCATCTTCTCGGCGAAGAACTCCACCATGTCCGAACGCTCAAACTCACCGTGCACCAGCACGTCCATTCCCAGGCCCTCCTGAGTCCCAATGGTGTAGGCGATCCAGGAGTCGATGCCGGCCTGGTACTGCTGCTGATCGATCTCGCCTCGCTTGTACTGCGCCCGCAGCTTGCGCACCTCCGAGGTCTGCGGGAATGAGCCGATGGTGGTGAGCGGGAATCGCGGGAGCTTGACCTGCTGCGGTCGACGCTGTTCGTAGGGCGTGTTGCGGGCGAACGAATTCGAACGAAGTTGCTCCAGTTGCTGCCGGATCTCGTGCTCTCCGCTGGAGAATTGTTCGAAGGTCGCCCAGGCGCGATCCGCCTCAGCCAACAACGCCAACTGCTCTCCGCCACTACCCAAGGCAGCGATCTCGCCCAGTTTTTGTTCGGCAAAGGCCAGCACTGCGTGCAGCGGCGCGGGCAGGTGATCCTCGGGCGCCGATGAGTAGGGGACGAACTGCAGTGAGCTGGAGGCCCCGACCCGCAGCTGAGCCACCGAGCTCAGTTGCTCAAGGATGGCCTGGGCAGCAGCCGGCCGGATCCGCCAGATGTTGCGGGAATCGACCAATCCGACGCCAAGCTGCTTGTCCTGCGGGAACCCGTGCTGCCGAACCAGAGACAGATTGTCGCCTCGAGTGAAATCCAGCGACAAAATCGCGACCGGCAAATCGACCACCCAGGGGTAGGCCTCCCCCAGGTCATCAAAGTAAGTGACCAGGTTCAGCGCTGGACCGGCCGCAGCCAGCTGCTCAAACACGCGCCGATAGAGCGGTTCCAATTGATCGGTCTGGTCCTGCACCAGCCGCGGCTCGTGGATCTGGACCTCTTGGAATCCCTGCTGCGCCAACTCCTGCAGCAGCTTCTGATAGTGTGGCTGCACCAGTTCAACCGCAGATTCCAGCGTCCCATCGAGCCGGGCCAAGCTGAGCAGGGTGATCGGACCCAACACGATCGGAACGGCCCGATCGCCCAAGACCTGCTTCGCCAATCCAAGCTGCTCGAAGAAATCACTGAAGTCTGCCGCGGCTGCCGGATCGGTATCGATCTCCGGGACCAGGTAGTGGTAGTTGGTGTCGTACCACTTGGTCAGCTCCAGCGCCGGACGCCCTTCGGCGCCGCGGGCCATGGCGAAGTACTGTTCGAGCCCGGTGAAGCTCCGAAAACGCTCGGGAACCAGCCCCAGTCGGAGGGTCCAATCCAGCACGTGATCATAGAGCGTTGCGTCGCCGACCCCGACCCACCTGATTCCGGCGTCAAACTGGAGCTGCAAGCGCTCGCGCTGCACGTCGGT
>CAZGCX010000166.1:0-5620 GCA_964524585.1 uncultured Anaerolineaceae bacterium | reverse complement strand
CTGGCTCCAAGCCCTCGCGTAGCCCGATCGCCATGGCCTCCAGATCGCGACCGGCCAGCCCGCCGTAGGTCGGGAAGCCCTCGCGCAAGATAAGTTCATTTCTGGCTCGGGCGAACAGTTCATCATCGTTCATCGCCAGGAAGCCACCGATGTTGACCAAGCCGTCCTTCTTGCTGCTCATGGTGGCTCCGTCTGCCAGGGCGAACATCTCTTTGGCAATCTCCAGCGGAGATCTATCCTGATAGCCGGGCTCGCGCTGCTGAATGAAGTAGGCGTTCTCTGCGTAGCGGCAGGCGTCGATGAAGAACGGGATTCCGTGCTTTCGATAGATTGCGCTGCAGCCGCGCAAATTCTCCATGGAGACCGGCTGTCCTCCGCCGGCGTTGTTGGTGATGGTGATCATGCCCAACGGGATGTTCTCCGCGCCGGTCTGCTCGATGAACGCCTCCAGCTTGGGCAAGTCCATGTTGCCCTTGAAGGGATGATCCAGCTCGAAGTCCAATGCCTCGGGGATCACGAAATTCAGTGGCTGGCTGCCCCGGGCCCGAATGTTGGCTTCCGTGGTGTCGAAGTGCGAGTTGGAAGGCACCTTGTTTCCAGGCCCGAGCAATAGCGAGGCCAGAATGTGTTCAGCGGCTCGTCCTTGATGGGTCGGCACGAAGTGCGCGAAACCAAAGATCTGGTCGATGGTCTCCTTGAGCCGATAGAACGAAGTGGCGCCGGCGTAGGTTTCATCGCCCAGCATCATCGCCGACCACTGGCGGTCGCTCATCGCTCCGGTGCCCGAGTCGGTCAGCAGATCGATGAAGATCTGGTCGGACCTCAAGCCGAACAGGTTGAAGTGCGCCGCCCGCAGCGCGGCCTCCCGCTCGGCGCGACCGATCTGCTGGATTGGCTCTACGGTTTTGATGCGAAACGGTTCGGGCGGATAGGCCATCGGCGCTCCTCCGGGCTGGGTAGAATCACCTTGGTCCGAGTGTAGCAGAAGCGCGGGGAACGATGACCGACGAAATCCATCTCCCCGGACTGGCAATCGTCGCCTTCACCCAGGGACCAGCCGCCACTAATGCCTACCTGGTTGCCGAACCGGAGAGCGACGTGGCAGTGGTGATCGATCCAGCCTGGGACGGCGACCAGATCCGGGAGGCGGCAGAGCAGCGTGACTGGCGGATCAGCCACATCTGGCTGACCCACGCCCACTTCGATCACTTCGGCGGGGCAGCCGCCATCTCGGACGCGTCGGAGGCTCCGGTCCCGGTGGCATTGCATCCGGCCGACCACTCGTTGTGGCGGATGGGTGGCGGTGCGGCCGCCTTTGGGATCTCTGGTTTCGATCCTGGACCGGAGCCGACTCTGTACTTGCAGCACGGCATGCAGCTGTCGCTGGGCAGCGCCCGGTTCGAGGTCCGCCATACCCCAGGGCACTCGGCCGGACACGTGATCTTCGTGAATCTCTCAGCCGGGGCGGTGTTTTGCGGAGATCTGATCTTTCACGGCAGCGTCGGCCGCACCGACCTGCCTGGCGGCGATATGGCGACTCTGATCAACAGTATTCGTCGGGAAGTGCTGACGTTGCCGGACGAGACCCGGTTGTTCTCCGGGCACGGTCCGGAGACCACGGTCGGCATCGAACGGCACAGCAACCCGTTTCTCAGCTCGGACTGAGCAGCCTGCACGGATCGCCGCGGCAACCCGCTCCTCAGTATGAAGTGAACATGCAGGGTCGATCGGCCCAGCAGACCGCTGCGGTTTGCGAAGCAGGTTGTGGGAAGCGCACCACTATTCCTGAGATTGCAGCCAGACCAGCCACTCGCGGACCTGGCCGGAGGGTTCCTGTGGAGCGAAGGCCAAAACCTCCACCCGGAGTGGATAGGTACCGTCGGACACGGTGGCCAGCGAAGGCCCGACTCGATCGATGATCAGCGCCCGGCCGGCGCGGGTCATCGACGCCAGCGGTAGCACCGCGATCGCCCCGGGGTGCTTACCGACTAGCGAGAGCGTCAACTCAGGAGTGGGACCTAGGAGTGCGCCGGAAGAGAAGGGCCGACCGTCCATCAGGATTTCTTCGAGCGCCTCCCGCAGCTCGTCGTGCGCCAACGGAATGATCGGCTCGACCGGGGTCGCAGTTCCACCCAACTCATCCCAGCTCCCGACCAGCCCGCTGAAGATTGCCACCAGCTGCTCTCGGTCGAGCCCGCGAACCCGGTTCTCGGGATGGACCACGAAAACGATCCCCTCCCACCCAACTGGAGTGACGAACCATCCGCCAGGTGCTTCAGCGGGCGATACCAGAAGCGAAAACTCGCCTTCCTCGACCTGCTGAACTCCGGCTTCCAACGGCCGGATCTGCAGCCCGAATCCTAGCGGAAGCGCGCCTGGGGCGCTCTCCCGGAAGCTCAACACCCGCTGTGTTACCCAGGACTGGAAGCTGGGAGTGGTCGCGATCTCGGGGAATGGGGTCGGCAGCGGCTGCGGAGTCTCGGTCTGGGTCAGGGACTGGCAGCCGACCAGCAGCACTGCCGCCAGCGCCACCGCGGCGGTCCTAACCACGCAGGAAACTCAGCGCGAGCACCGCGGCCCCGGCAATCCCACAGTATCCGGCGAACGCGCGCAGCGAGCCGCGGGCAAGGTAGGACAGCAGCCAGCGGATCGCCAGCGCACCCACGACTGCCGAGGCGACGAAGCCGATCAACAGCGGTCCGACGAACGACTGGGCAGCCGGCTCACCCTGCAATCCAGCCAGCGAAACAGCACCGGCTCCCAACATGATTGGCACCGCCAGCAGGAAGGAGAAGCGGGCAGCTGCCACCCGTGAAAGACCCCGGCTCATGCCGGCTGCCATGGTGGCCCCTGAGCGTGATACGCCGGGAAACAGCGCCAGCGCCTGGGCGAACCCAATCAGTACGGCATCCACTGCCCGCAGGCCGGCCAGATTGCGGGAACTTCGCCCCGCCAGCCGTTCTCCAATCAAGAGCAGCATCGCGGTGACCCAGAGCAGTAGCGCCACCGTGACCGGCTCGCTGAATGCCTGCTCGACCTGCGACTGAAAGAGCGCTCCTGCCACCGCGGCTGGTACAGTCGCCAGCGCCAGCAGCCAAGCCACACGTGCCTGAGCCGTGCCAAGCGGCCGGGCACTGGCCAGGCCGCGCACCGCAGCCGTGAGCAACGACAACAAGTCCCGGCGCAAGGTCAACACGACCGCCGACAACGTTCCCCAGTGGACGATCACCGCAAAGGGTAGGAAAGCTTGTTGATCGATGTCCCATCCGAGGACCCAGGGAACCAGCGCCAGGTGGCCGGAAGAGGAGATCGGCAGAAACTCAGTGGCCCCCTGGATCGCGCCCAAAACCAAAGCCTGCAACCAGCTCACTGTAGGTCCACCGGCTCGGCGAAGGCCGCCCGGAATTGGTCGGCATAGCTTGAAATCGTTCCCTCACCGATGGCCTCCCGAAGTTCGGTTGTGATCCGGATCAGCATCCGGATATTGTGGATCGAGAGCAACGTGGCGGAGAGCATCTCGCGCGCTACCACCAGGTGCCGCAAGTAGGCCCGGCTAAAGTGCGTGCAGGTGTAGCAGTCGCAATCGGGCTCCAGCGGCCGGTCATCATCCGCCAGCGCCGCTGTACGCACATTGATCCGTCCGGAACGGGTCAGGGCAGCGTCGTTGCGGGCCAGCCGGGTGGGCAGCACGCTGTCGAACATATCGACCCCCCGCATCACCGCCTCGACAATATCCTCCGGAGCCCCGACCCCCATCAGGTAGCGTGGCCGATCACCGGGCAGCGCCGCGTCCAGCACTTCCAGCATGCTGTGCATTTCGGACTTGGTTTCGCCAACGCTCAGCCCGCCGATCGCAATCCCCGGGGTCCCCAGCCCGGCGACGAACTCCGCCGATTGCTGCCGCAGCTCGGGGAACACGCCGCCCTGGACGATGCCGAACAGTCCCTGGTCCTGGCGTTGCTTGGCGGCCACGCAGCGTTCGGCCCAGGCATGGGTACGCTGCATGGCCAGCCGGTTGTATTCCAGGTCATAGGGTTCCGGACACTCGTCCAGCGCCATGATGATATCGGCGCCCAGATTCTCCTGAATGGCGATCGCCCGCTCCGGAGTGATCCGGTGCTGGCTTCCGTCGAGGTGCGATCGGAACGTCACCCCCTCCTGATCGACCTGGCGTTGCTCGGCCAATGAAAACAACTGGAAGCCTCCCGAGTCGGTCAGGATCGGTCTGGGCCACTGCATAAACTGATGCAGCCCGCCGAGCTCCGCCACCCGCTGGTCGCCTGGCCGCAGATAAAGGTGGTAGGCATTAGCCAGCACCAGCCCCGCACCGAGTTGCTCGAGCTGGTCCGGCGT
Organism: uncultured Anaerolineaceae bacterium; assembly: GCA_964524585.1. GTDB lineage: Bacteria > Chloroflexota > Anaerolineae > Anaerolineales > E44-bin32 > JADFRG01. Next base: position 1,267 of record CAZGCX010000166.1, on the reverse strand, counting down.
CAAGGCTTTGACCGTCGCCTGCGTGCCAACCGGCGCGAACAGCGGAGTGTGCAGGTCGCCGTGTGGGGTGCGCAACACGCCCGCACGGGCGGGTCCGTCTCGGGCAGTGATTTCAAATGAGATGGCGTCCATCGAGGAGGGAGGGGCGATTATACCCACGGCATGGACATCCGCACAGGCGCTCCTTATACTTCGCCCGTGGACCCCAAGTCGGAATACGCCACTTGGCTGGAGATCGACCTGCAGGCCATCGAGACCAATGCCGCCAATCTCGTGCAGATGACGTCGGCAGAGCTCATGGCGGTGGTGAAAGCTGACGCCTACGGTCACGGGGCGGTTGAGGTTGCGTGGGCGGCAATCCGTGGGGGTGCGACCTGGCTGGCGGTGGCGCGGACAAGCGAGGCGCTTGGACTTCGCGCGGCTGGAATTGAGTCGCCTATTCTGCTGCTCGGGCCCGCCCCGTCGGGTTCCTTGCCCGAGCTGATCGCAAAAGGCATCTCGCTTACGGTCGGAGACCCAATGCAGGTCGAGCAAGTGATCGAGGCCGCCCAATCCACGACGGGCATGGCAGCAGTGCATCTGAAGCTCGACACCGGCATGGGCCGCGTCGGCTTCTCACCGGATGAGGTTGGGCAATTGGCTGAGCAGCTGTCGGGGGCGGGGAACTTGACTTTCGAAGGCCTCTTCACTCATCTGGCCAGAGCAGATGAGGCAGACCCAACCCCGACTGCAATTCAACTGGAGCGATTCGAGCAGGCGATCGCTAGCATTGAGCAGCGAAATCTGCGGCCGAGGCTAGTTCATGCGGCCAACTCGGCTGCCACACTTCGGTATCCCGAATCGCATTTCGATATGGTTCGTTGTGGCATCGCGTTGTACGGATTGCATCCTTCCGAAGAGTGCCAACTGCCGACCCAGTTTCGGCCGGCGCTGAAGTGGAAGACCCAGTTGGTTCGGGTGCGGGAACTGCCCCCGAATAGCGGCGTCAGCTATGGTCATGACTACGTGACACAATCTCGAGAGCGCATCGGCACCATGTCGGTCGGCTATGCGGACGGCCTGCGAAGGCTGAAGGGGAATCGAGCTCTGGTCCGAGGAGCAGTGGTTCCGGTTGTCGGCCGAGTGTGTATGGACCTGAGCATGTTGCAGCTCGACGGAGCGCCGACTGCGCAGACTGGCGATGAGGTGGTCTTGATCGGTCGGCAATCGGAACTTGAAATCACCGCCGAACAAGTGGCCCGTTCCTGGGGAACGATCAACTACGAGG
>CAZGCX010000165.1:0-5659 GCA_964524585.1 uncultured Anaerolineaceae bacterium | reverse complement strand
CCAGCGGGGAAGTGAGGTCCACCAGGACCTGGAAGACCGAAGCCAGCGAGCCAGGTCAGGCGCGAGCTGCGCCAGGCTGGAGCGGAGCTTAGGTATCACGAACAGGAGCCCGAGTCCGAGCGCGCTGATGAGCGCGATCGGCAACGGCCTCATCCACCCGGCCAGACCAATCGGGAGCATGATGCCAGCAATGACCAGGATGATGCTGAAAAGCAGCGAAACCAGATTGAGGCTGCGATTGCCGGTGTCGAGTGCGTGCTGTATCAGATATGCAATGGAGACGACTAGCAGGGCGTTGAACAACCATGCCACGGGCCCGAGCATCAGTATTCCCTCAGCCGGCGAGTTCTGATCCGGGTGACACCGCGCCGCTCCGGACCAAGCAAGCAACGCGAGCCGCCCTGGCTCCCTGGGGGGGAGGGCTAGTTTTGGAGGACAAAGCCGGCGCTTACCAGGTACTCCAGAATCTGGTGGGCATTACTCTCCGCCGAGGTTTCGACCGTCTCAAGTCGGATCTCTGGATTCTCAGGCATCTCGTACGGATCGTCGATCCCGGTGAAACCGGAAAGCTCGCCCCTGCGCGCCTTGGAGTACAACCCTTTGATGTCCCGCGACTCGCAGACTTCCAGCGGAGTGTCTACGAAAACCTCGATGAAGTTGTCGCCACCAATCATGTTTCGCACGTCATTTCGGGTCGCCCGATAGGGGCTGATCGCGGCGCAGATCACCACGCCGCCGTGCCGCACGATCTGGCTGGCAACGAAACCGATCCTGCGGATGTTGGTGTCGCGGTCGGCCTTGTCGAAACCGAGCCCCTTCGACAAGTGTGTGCGAACGATGTCTCCATCCAACATCGTAACGTCGCGGCCACGCTCCTGGAGCAGGACGCTCAGGACCCACGCGGTAGTCGATTTCCCAGCGCCGCTCAAACCGGTGAACCAAATGCACACTCCCTGCTTGTACGATGGAGGATAGGAGTTACGCAGGATCTCGGCCACCTCGGTGCGAGTAAACCATTCCGGTAACGGCTTGCCGGAATCCAGGTACTCCTCGCGCAGTTGACTACCGGAAATCGAACTGGTCTCAGACCCCTCCGGCACCTCGGACCGTTCCAGGTACCGGCCTTCGTTGGGGACGTAGACTAGCTCCTGGAAGGCGACGGGCTCGACGCCGGTTTCATCAGCGTATCGCTCCACCATCGCCTGTGCTTCGTACGGCTGGTAGAAGGGCTTGCCGCCGGTGTCCAGCCCTGGGCTGGCGTGGTCGCGTCCAACGATCATGTAGTTGGCCCCGTAGTTGCGCCGCGTGACGGCGTGCCACAGGGCCTCCCTGGGGCCGGCAAATCGCATGGCAAGCGGCAAAAGCGCAAGCAGCACCTGGCCGGATTCGTAATACTGCGTGGCCAGCGCCTTGTAGGTGCGGACCCGGGTGAAGTGGTCGACATCGTCAGGCTTGGTAACGCCGACCACCGGATGCAGCAGCAGCACCGCACCGTGATCCTGAATGGCCCGCTTGGTGAGTTCCTCGTGAACTCGGTGCAGCGGGTTGCGAGTCTGAAACGCAACTACGTTTGACCGACCGAGCTTGACCAGCGCCCGGCGAGTTTGCTCGGGGGTTAGCCGGTAGTCCTGGAAATCGAAGTGCGCCGGCAGCTCAAATACGCGCAACGGCCCCGATACGTTCCAGCCGCCCCAGCGATACATCTCCGCCACCAGCGGATGACGGGTGTCGGTGGTGCCAAGCAGCTCATTGGCGTTGGTCGCCAGATCCCAGCGAAAAGCCTCTTCCACCGTCATTTCGGCTAGGATTTCCTGTCCCGGGCTGCGCAGAGCAATGCGTGCCCCGATCGGAGGCGGCTCATCGACCGGGAGCGTGATCGGCATCGGGTAAAGCCGTCCGTCCGCAAGCCGCATCTCTCCCAGCACGCGTTGGTAGTCCTGTTCACCCATGAAGCGGTCCAAGGGGGAGAAGCCTCCGGTCGCCAATATCTCGAGATCGCAGAGCGAGCGTTCGGTGAGCACGATGTAGGGCAGCTTTGCCGCCGCTTCTCGCCGCTCGACCGCCTCCGGCCGCGGCACAAGCAGGTTCACGATCTCGCCGCTGTAGGGCGTGATGAGCCTGGTTTCGACCTGCTGAACTTCCTCTTTCACTTTATTCTCCCAAGCTGGCAACGGGTCGGAATTATGCCACACTGACGGTCGCCGACCGATTCGCGGCGCCCATGTCGCCAATTGCCAGCTGCGATCAGCGCAAGCCTCACTTCAGTAGTGAAGCCAAGCCGGGGGAGATCAGGACCGCGATTCGATACAAGAACTGCATCGAAAGAACCAGCTGATGCTGTCCGTACCAGATGACCGCCGCCAAAGTGGCGCTCAAGACCAGGACTCGGATCCAACCCGGCTCAGCCTTGGCTGTCGATGACATATACGCCCCTCCCCCGCTCTTGGATCCGGTCGGTTTCAATCGCGCACTGCTCCATCTTTGACACCGAACTGTCGCTGGAATGTCCTCTCGCCACAAACAGATAGTCGGCCCCCAATGAACGTGCATGGTCGGCAAGCCGATCGCAGCTGAGGTCGGCCTGAACCGGCACATAGACCAGCTTCTGCGAGAAGTCCGCCCGGAACAGCGGATACACGAAACCGTCGCCCCCAACGTCATATGCCAAGGTCGCCCCATTCGGCACCTGCACCAGGGCATGTTCATACTCCTCCGGCATGTTGAGTTTCAAGACCGCCGCCTGCCGCTGCCACAACGGACGTTCCAGCATCAGCGCGAAGCCCCCGCTGTCAATGCGTCCGTAATTGACCGTCATGGCGAAGTTGAGCGAGCAGGCGATGACAGCGAGTGCAGCGAACCCGACACGGTACCAACGCCCGCCAAGCGCGAGGACGTCGTACCAAAGGGCGAAGGCGACGGCCGCGACCACCGGGTACCAGGTCAGATAGCGCATATTCCATGAACTCGGTCGAATGGAAAACATCATGAACAGCAGGGAGGTGGTCGCGGCCGCAAACAGCGGACGGAACTCCTTGCGCCGGACGATCGCCCAGAGCAGTGCCGCCAGACCTAACCCATAGGTGAACCACCCCCAGCCGGTCACGTCAGGGAGGTCAGGCTGAACGGGTCCGGCCGAATCGCCGAACCGCTCTCGCAGCAGCTGGAGGTTGGCGCCGAGCCGCTGGGCTGAGAATTGTGCCGTGCGGTCGCCGGCATCGAACACGTCAGCCCCTTGAATCGAAACGCCGTAAGGGTAGAACGGATTTCCAGTAAGCGCCCAGTTCCTCACGTTCCAGTACCCTGCCAAGAAGAGCCCGACCAATCCCAGGCCCAGCAATCCCAGCCTGGCGCCCCGATCCATCTGCGTGAAGGCTGCGCGCGCGCTCCGAAAGATCTGCCCCAGGACCCCGCGTCGCACCAGCACAGCCAAGACGACGATGCCAGGCAGCAAGTGGATCAGGTAGGCCTTGGTGCCTGCCGCCAGGAGCAGGGTCAAAGCGATTAGGGTCAAGTTGTTGAATACGGTGCGACCGTCCAACCGCTGCACGTTGCGCGTCAGGTGGAGCAGTATTGCTACGATCGCCAGGTAGTAGCCGGCCATGTGGGGATCGTTCTTGGTGCCGGTCACCGCGATCAGCAGGGCCGGCGTGGTGGCGAACCCTGCCACCCCCACCGAGCTGGCCCTCGGCGAACAGCCCAGGCTCCGGGCAATCGACCAGGTCGCGGCCAACGCGATGTAGTAGGCGGGAAGTCCGGCCGCCTCGACGAACGCGTCGTGGTGGAGGAACACTGCGAACCAGGCCGCCAATACTTCGTAGTTGGCCGGGGTGTAGATCCGGATGACCGGAGTATCGAAGAGCTCGATACGCCCGACCTGTATCCAATGCGCAACGTTGGTCAGGTGATAGGTGAGGGCGTCCCAGACAAACGGCGGCAACGCCCAGATCAGGAAGGCGAATCGCAAGGAGCTGAGCAGGATTCCCAGCAGCAAGAACACCCGCAGCCACAGCGGCAGCCCACCGAATCCATCGCGTGCCCGCTTCCACGTTTGCCGAAGGACGAGAGGCAACTGGGCGAGCTCGGCACGGGCTTTCGACGACAGCGCAAGAAACACGAGGCCGGCCAGTGAGCTCAGCCCAAAGGTGGAGGCTCGCATGCCGCCAGCCAGGCCCAGCAGCAGACCGTGCGCTGTGATCACGACCACACTGATCACGGCAAAGGCGACCGTGTCGAGTGATGTCGAGCCAGTTCGCAATTGGCGGGCTATGAGGTAGGCCAGCACCAATGCAAAGCAGGCAGAGATTAGCCAGAGCGCCAGACGCAGCGCGAGCCCACTCAAAGGCTCAGCTCGCCCAAGAACTCACGCAGAAGTCCGAGGCGCCTCTTGCGCCAGATCAGGTGAACCAGGTACCGCCGGCGGTAGCGGAGGTAGTGCCAGATTTGAAGCAGGATCCCAGCCAAACGCTTCAGTCGCATCCTGAAGGCCAAACCGGTAGGCGGCCGCCCTCCGGTGGTGGTCGGCTCGTATCCTAGTTCCTGCATCAGCGGCATAGCGATCGACTCGACCAATTGAGTCTCGCCGATCGTCAGATCGCGTTTCCAGCGGTCAACGTAGTCGGCCGTGAGATCGTGGTTCAGATTGGCGTGGATCTGAGCGTAGAACTCCGAATACTCCGTTCCGCCGCCCGCCAACCGAGCCGCGCCAATCGGTTCTCGAAATCCGAGGAAGTCCGTCACGAGGTGCAGCGTTTGCTCTGGATTCGCCACCAGGTCTTCGTACCGCAGGCGAAGCATCCGGTTTGCCCGTTGCATTTCAAATTCCAGGCCGGCCTGCACGTCACGCTTCCACCGGGCGGCGGCGTGTAACGGTGTGCTGCGGTGTACGTTAGAACGGGTCAGCGAACTGGCTACCGCGCGCGGATCACGCGTGATGTGGATGAACTTCGCCTTGGGGAACCGGTCGCTCAGCAGAGCAAGCTGTCGTACCAGCCGAGGCGTCTTCTGCCCCCAGCGGGATTTACCCCTGCTGGCAGCATACAGTTCGTGCAGATGGGCGATCGCCTCCGGCAAGCTCTCGCAGTCGGCCAGATCACCTGGCTCGACATGCAGACCCCACTCTCTGATCTCGGGTTCACCGACGAGCAGTGCCTTCAGACGTTCCAGCGGTCGGCGGCCCTCGGCCCGCAGATAGTCCGCGATGAATAGCGACTCCAGCGGGATGGCGATTTGCGGGTGGTTGTTGAGCAACCCGCGCAGCAAGGAAGTGCCCGAGCGGCCGCAGCCGACGATGAAGAACGGGGGATCAGTGCTCACATTGCCCCGTGGTCCTACCGCTGAGCGATTCGCGTTCGAGTCCAAGCCTCTCAATGGCTGATCGGATTGAGCTCGGAAGTCACGTCGATGAACACATATGGGTTGGTCCGCGGCCAGAAGCTGAAGAAACTCTGATCCGGGAGAAGATCGTAGGGCGCGTTGAGGTAGCACGACAGGACCAGCCTAAAGCTGTTCAGTGGGGTGATCTGTGGATACAGCTGCCGATCACACCCGTTGGGAAGGTGATAGGCATTTAGAATCGCAAACCGTTGCCAGGTCCCTGCGCCGGTCGGTGATTGCCAGTCCGGCGCCAGGCCGGGCCCATGGTCGCCCTGCAGGACGATCA
>CAZGCX010000164.1:0-5680 GCA_964524585.1 uncultured Anaerolineaceae bacterium | reverse complement strand
CTGAGAAGGTCTTGCGTGTCCTTCGCGACCCGCAGCTTCAGGACCGTCTCGCGGCGAACGGCCGCCAACTCGCTGAGACGCGGTACAGCGCTAGCAGCGTCCTGGCCCCACTGGATCGTGTGTATGCGGAACTGGTTCAGGAACCGAATGAACACACGATCTGAGGCCCGACTGACGGCCATCCTGGCCCTCTCGGTGCTGCTGCGGGTCCTGGCTTCTATTGCTCTGCGTGACCAGTTGAGTGGCCTTCCCGGAACGGCAGATCAGCTTTCCTACCACACCCTGGCGCTCCGCTTGCTTGAGGGCAACGGTTTCAGCTTTGCAGAGCGCTGGTGGCCGGTGACTGCGGCAGGCGCGCCGACTGCGCACTGGAGCTACCTGTATACATATTTCCTGGCCGCGATCTACGCCATCTTCGGATCCAACCCGCTGGCGGCCCGCCTCATTCAATCGGTCATGGTGGGGATACTGCACCCACTGCTGGCTTATCTGTTGGGTCGTCGAATCTTTGGGGAAGCGGTTGGTTTGGCCGGTGCCGCGGTTACCGCCGTTTACGCCTATTTCGTGTACTACACGGCGACGTTGATGACCGAGCCTTTCTTCTTCACGGCCATACTCGCAAGTCTCTACCTGGCGATCCGGCTTGCTGACCGTGCACGCGAGGGTGCCCCGGTGCGTTTGGATGTCATTAGATTGGGACTGGCGTTCGGGACCGCGGCCCTGCTCCGTCAGCTGTTCCTGCTGTTCGTTCCCATTTTGCTGATCTGGGTCTGGGTAACGGGCCGGCCGCACCTCGGCTGGAGGGCATTGCTACCGGGGCTTGTGGTGATTGCAATGGTGCTGCCATTTACGGTTTACAACATGGCTCGATTTGATCGGTTCGTCCTGCTCAATACCAACGCCGGCTACGCCTTTTTCTGGGCCAATCACCCGATCTACGGCACGCATTTTGTGCCAATCCTGACCGATGAGATGGGAAGTTATCAGGCACTGATACCGGCTGGGCTCCGCGGATTGGATGAGGCCGCGCTGGACAGCGCACTGCTCAAGCGGGGGATTGGGTTTGTGATCGACGATCCAGTGCGCTATCTACGGTTGTCCATCAGCCGCATTCCGGAGTTTTTTAAGTTCTGGCCGACCTCCGAGTCCGGAACTCTCAGCAACCTGGCGCGAGTGTTGAGCTTTGGGATGTTCCTGCCCTGGATGCTCTTGGGGCTGATCCGCTCGTGGTTTCCCTCCAGCGTCAGATTGTTGCGCGAGCCGGTCGGCCTGCTCTCCATATTCGTGGCTGTCTACTCAGCAATCCATTTACTGTCCTGGTCGCTGATCCGCTATCGCTTGCCGATTGACGCCGTGCTGGTGCTGTTCGCCGGTTCGGCGATCGTTGAACTGGCGAATCGGGCCGCAGTAAGAGGCTGGTTGGCGACCAGACCGCTGGCCTAGCTCAAGATCCCGCAAGTCGATCGCAATTGAACATCGAATACGTCGTTCCATACGTTCCTAATCCGATCAGGGTCCGACCCCTCAATCTGATTCGCCAGCTCGTAAAGCTCGGACATCGAGTGGAGGTAGTCACACTCTGGTCCGAGCCTCGGGAGATGGATGATATCGAGCGATTGCGGGAGATCACGAGCCACGTGCACGCCTTTCGCGTGACTGCCGCCCGATCCATCTGGAATTGCCTTGCGGCAGCCATCAGCCGAACACCACTGCAGATGGCGTTCAGTTGGCAACCTGAAGTGTCCGCGTTCTTGCAGAGCCGCATGCGGGCGACACCTCCGCCCGATCTGATCCACATCGAGCACTTCAGAGGCTCGAAATACGGACTGAAGTTCCGATCGCAATTCGGCAACTCGGTTCCGATCGTTTGGGACAGCGTGGACTGCATCAGTCAGCTCTTCCGAGAGGCGGCGCAACGAGCGGCGAGCCGGGTCAGCCGTTGGATCACGCGGATTGAATTGAAACCGACCGAGCAATACGAGGCACGCCTGGTCCGTGTGTTCGATCACACACTGGTGACCTCCAGCCGAGATCGGGAGGCGCTGCTCTCACTTCCCACGTCGGACGGGCCGGCACGGCCGATTTCGGTCCTGTCCAACGGTGTCGCTCTCGAGTACTTCAAACCTGACCTCCAAACGAAGCGATTCCCTAACCGCATCGTAATGAGCGGGAAGATGAGCTATCACGCCAATGCAACCATGGCGCTCCAGTTTGCGGAGCGGGTAATGCCGCTGGTATGGGGCAGGCGGCCGGACGCCGAATTGGTGATCGTCGGCAAGAACCCGCCGCGCTCGGTCAGGGCACTGAAACGGCTTCCAGGGGTAGAGGTCACCGGAACCGTGCAAGATCTACGTCCGTACCTGCTCGAAGCAGCGTTGGCGGTCGCGCCAACGGTGTATGGCGCGGGCATTCAAAACAAGGTGCTGGAAGCCATGGCCTGCGGCACTCCGGTCGTCGCCAGTCGGCAGGCCGCCCTAGCCTTGAACACTCGCCATGGGAAACAGCTATTGATTGCGGAGACCCCCGAGGAGTTCGCCGAAGCAATTGTGGGACTGCTGAACAACCACCGGTTCCGGCAGCAGATCGGGGACGCAGGCAGACGATATGTCGAGACGGCACACACCTGGGAAGCCGCCGGGGCACAGCTGGAGCAGATCTATCTGGAGGTCGCCAATGGCCGGAGTTGAAACTCTGGCGCGTACGGGGAGGGAGGTCGATGCCCCTCTCGTCAACCGGTTCATCAATCGAAGATCTCAATGGAGGCTGCTTGTCGTGGCGCTCTTATCGAGCGACATCATCGCCATCGGGCTGGCCTTTCGTTTGGCCTACTTCGTGCGGTTCGAGACTGGCATCAACATCTTTCGGCTGGACGCTATTCCTGACTTCCACTTCTACCAGCGGCTGGTCGTGATCCTCATCCCGGCCTGGCTGGTGGTGTTTGCGTTTTCCGGGCTCTATGACCGCCAGTACCTGCTGGGCGGCACCGAGGAGTACGCCAAGGTCTTTCGGGCCACCGCCGTAGGGTTGTTGATGGTGGTTGTCACAGGGTTTCTTGAGCCACTGTTCATCATCGCCCGTGGCTGGGTGTTGTTGGCCTGGGTATTTGCCGCCTTCCTTACGGCGTTGGGGCGATTCGGATTGCGGCGAGCCGTTTACGCGTTTCGCCAGCGAGGCCACTTCCTCTCGCCGGCCATCATCGTTGGGGCCAACGAAGAGGGCAAGTCGTTGGCCGAGCAGCTCATGAAATGGAAGACCTCCGGATTGCGGGTACTCGGGTTCATCGACAACGCGATAGAGCCTGGTGCCGAGGTGTTCGAGCAGCTGCGTTCGCTTGGAACGCTGGATCAACATCTGGCAATCACCCGTGAATACGGGATCGAAGAGCTGATCCTGTCGACCAGTGCGCTGTCGAGGGAGGAGATGCTCGAACTCTACAAAGCGTATGGCGTGTCTGATGCGGTGAACCTACGCATGTCGTCTGGATTGTTCGAGATCATGACGACCGGCCTGAATGTCAAGGAATTGGCATACGTGCCCCTGGTCGGGATCAACAAGCTGCGGCTGACCGGAATTGACCGGATGCTCAAGTTGCTTCTGGATTATGCGCTGGCGCTTCCGGGATTGTTGCTGATCTCACCACTGCTGATGCTGATCGCGGTCGCAATCAAGCTGGAGTCTCCGGGCCCTGTGATTCACCGACGCAGGGTGATGGGCTTGGGCGGCACCCAATTCGACGCCTTCAAGTTCCGAACGATGAAGCGCAACGGACATGAGATCCTGGCGGGTTACCCGGACTTACAGTCTGAGCTTGAGCGCAACCATAAGCTCAAGGAAGACCCTCGGGTGACTCGCATCGGCCGCGTGCTGCGCAAGTTCAGCCTCGATGAGTTGCCACAGCTGGTCAATGTCCTGGCCAGGCAAATGTCATTGGTCGGGCCTCGCATGATCTCGCCGGCCGAGTGGCCAAACTACCGGCAATGGGACCTCAACTTGCTTACTGTGAGGCCCGGGATCACCGGCCTATGGCAGGTCAGCGGCCGGGCAGAAATCGCATACGACGAGCGGGTCCGACTGGACATGTACTACGTTCGCAACTGGACCATTTGGTTGGACCTGCAGCTCCTGCTGCGCACCGTGCCGGCCGTGTTGAGTCGGCGAGGGGCGTACTGAGACTCGATGCAAAGGATAAGACAGTGAAAGTACTGATTACTGGAGGCGCCGGCTTTATCGGATCCCACGTGGTTGATCTGTATCTTGAATACGGGCACCAGGTGGTAGTCGTCGATGATCTCTCAACCGGCCGAGCCTCGAATCTGAATCCGGCGGCGAAATTCTATGAACTTGACATACGGGATGCCGAGCTCCTTAAGGTCTTCGAGGCCGAGCGACCTGAAATCGTAAACCACCACGCGGCCCAAATGGACGTGCGACGATCGGTGGTCGAACCGGGCTTCGATGCAGACGTCAACATCGTTGGCTCAATCAACCTGCTCGAGTGCGCCAGGACTTCGGGGGTACGGAAGATCATCTACATCTCGAGTGGAGGAGCCGCCTATGGCGAACCTGAATACCTTCCATGCGATGAGCAGCATCCCGTCAATCCGCTGTGCCAATACGGTGTAAGCAAGCACACCGTCGAGCACTACCTTCACCTGTATCACAAGCTTTACAACCTGGAGTACGCGGTCCTGCGGTATCCAAACGTCTATGGCCCGCGCCAGGATCCGAAAGGTGAGGCCGGAGTAGTGGCCATCTTCACCGGACAGATGCTGGCGGAGCGGCCGGTCGTGATCAACGGTGACGGCGAGCAGCAGCGGGACTTTGTTTTCGTCGAGGACTGTGCACGTGCGAACCTGTATGCACTGGAGCGCGGCAGCGGGATCTACAACCTTGGGTGCGGGCAAGGCACTAACGTGAACCAGATCTTTGACCTGCTCCGGGAGATCATCGGGTACCGCGAATCAGCCAGGTACGGTCCGGCCAAGTTGGGGGAGACCCGCCGGATCTACTTGTCGGCCAATCGTGCCCGGAGCGAATTGGACTGGGAGCCATCGGTTGACTTGAAGCGCGGCCTGCGCCTGACCGTCGAAAGCCTGAAACGGGAGAACCAAGTCGATGTCAACCAGGAGTCAATAGCGGAGGTTGTCTTGGCAAATGAATCTGACGGCGGACGGAAAGTACCTGTAGCAACTGAGGCGCTTGCGACCGTCGGAGGCAATTTGCGCGGATCCTTGGAAGGGCTCGTTCGGAGCGCCAGCGAGGCGGTCGCCGCGCGGAGCGGCAGTGCTTACCTGCTGGATGAGCAGGGCCGACTGGCGGAGGCAGCGGTGATCTTCGAGGGGCGACTCTTCGAGCATCAACACTCGCTACGCCGACTGGAGCAGCCACGGCTCACCGGCTTGGCCGGTTGGGTCGAGGCGCATGGTCAGGCAGTTCTGGTCACCGACACCGATCAGGATGAGCGCTGGCTGAAGAGCTCGGCCGGGAACGGCGCCTCGGTTCCGCGATCTGTAATCATGGTACCGCTGGTCACCTCCAACCGGTTGCGAGGCGCTCTGACCGTCTGCCGTCAAGCTACCAATGCCTTCTCACGGGCCGATCTCTCGCTGTTGTTGACCATCGCCGGACTGTATTCACTGAATGGGAGAGGACATCATCGGATGCCGGCCATTCAGGCCCA
>CAZGCX010000163.1:0-5686 GCA_964524585.1 uncultured Anaerolineaceae bacterium | reverse complement strand
TGAGTTCCTCACCCGGGTGGTCGAGACCACCGGCCTGGATCAGCTCCTGACCCAATGGGTGGTTCCGGTTGAAGCACGCATGCTGGCAGTGATCTTGGGTCTGCTGCGCATTCCGGCTCAGGTCTCGAGCACGACGCTATACCTCGACAAAGGCGGCTTCTTCCTGCCGGTCTACATCTCGTGGAACTGCGTTGGCTGGCAATCGTTCATTCTGTACGGCGTCACGCTGGTCACCGGGATCCAGGGGCCGTTCTCCAAGGCATCGAAGTATGAGGCGATGATCATCGGCCTGATGGGAACCTTCCTGGTCAATCTGTTGCGCATCGCCTCGGTGGCGGTAGTCGCCTTCCACTTCGGCCAGGTCCCGGCGGTCGTTTATCACGACTACGGCGGAACCATCATCATCCTGCTGTGGCTGTTCGCCTACTGGTGGTTCAGCCATGGCTGGCTGCTCGAGCCGCTGGAAGATTACCCGGACAGCGAAGGCCAGGAACCGTTCCTGCAGGATATTTACTCAGAGCGTAAGCCGCTTCTTAGCCGGCTGGCCTTTTGGAAGCGATCATGAGTGAAAGCGGCGTCCACATGCTGCAAATATGTAAGGTGCCTGTAACTTCGCCGGTTGGTTGGCTGATCTATGCTGGGGCTAGCTGGAAGCTCAAGCCTCAGCCGAGGGCGTCGATCCAGTTCGTTCATACAGAAGAAACCATGGTCGCGTGCATCGATTCAGGTGTGCGAGGGGGTGCGTTGTGAGTGATCAACAGCCCAATCTGCGGCGGGTGCTGATCACCGGCGGCTGTGGATTCATCGGCAGCAATCTCGCCGCCCACTTCCTTTCCCGCGGGATCCAGGTGGTGGCTTTTGACAACTTCTCACGCAAGGGCGCCGACTCCAACGCTGCCTGGCTGGCAGAGCACTATCCCTCCGGCCTATCGGTCGTGGTGGGCGATGTGCGCAACTTCGACTCGCTGCGAGAAGCGATCCACGGTTGCGATCTGGCAGTGCATCTGGCGGCCCAGGTGGCAGTCACCAGCTCGGTCGAGGACCCACGGGAGGACTTTCAGATCAACGCTCTCGGCGGCTTCAATCTATTGGAAGCGGCTCGAGCAAGCGGGTCCGACCCGATCGTGCTGTATGCCTCGACCAACAAGGTTTACGGCAGCCTCTCCGGGATCGGGGTGGTCGAGCGCAGCCAACGCTACGAGTTCAGCGAACGGCCAGACGGTATCCCGGAGAGTTTCCCGATTGATCTGCACTCGCCCTATGGGTGCTCGAAGGGGGCAACTGACCTTTACATGCTGGATTACGCCCGCATCTACGGTTTGCGCACGGTCGTCCTCCGGCAGTCCTGCATCTACGGCCCGCGTCAGTTCGGAATCGAAGACCAGGGATGGGTCGCCCATTTCATGATCTCCGCCCTGTTGGGCCGGCCCATCACGATCTACGGAGATGGCCGCCAGGTGCGTGATGTGCTGCACGTGCGTGACCTGATCGACGCCTTCGAGCGAGCAATCGACCGGATTTCGGTCAGCCAGGGCCAGGCCTACAACCTGGGTGGCGGTCCAAGCAATGCCACCTCGCTGCTGGAGTTGATCAGCCGAATGCGCAAAGACCTGGGTCTGCCGGTCGAACTTCACTACCAGAATTGGCGTCCCGGTGATCAGAAAGTGTATGTCTCTGACATTCGCAAAGCGGGGCGCGAGCTCGGCTGGGCGCCCGAAACTGCGTTTGCGGATGGATTGGTCGAGCTGCGAGATTGGGTCAGCGAGAACCTCGAGCTGTTTGCTGCCCAGCCGGACCCCCTGGCGCCGACCGCGCCGCTTCAGCCCGAGGGCCCGGCTACGCTGAAGGGGACCCAGCCACACGCCGTTCCGCTTCAGAAGCTGAACGACGCCGAACATGCTGCACGCCGGGTGAAGGAGATCACTGGTTCCATGAAAGAGGTCACCCGATGACCGATCCCGTGAAAGTTGCCGTCTTCCACTGCGGGTTCAGCTATAGCGGCGGGGGCGAACGCCTGGTGCTGGAGGAGGTTCGAGGCTTGCGCCAATCCGGCTATCAGGTGGATTGCTTTGCACCAACCCTCGACCGGAAGGCCTGCTTCCCCGACCTGGTTGAAGAAATCGGTGTGAAGACCTTTTTGCCGCAATTGCCCAGGTGGGTGCCGCTGCGGGACGCGATTGCCATGGCCTTCAGCAGCCTGCTGGCCCCGGCGATGGCCATCCGGTTTCGTCACATCGATGTGTTTGTCGGTGCGAATCAGCCCGGCGCCTGGCTTGCCTACTGTATGAGCAAGGTCCTTGGCAAGCCGTATGTGATCTATCTCAATCAGCCGAACCGGCTGATCCACCCTCGACAGATCGACGTCGAGACCGGCTGGTTAACCAAGCCTGACTACCGGGTGCTTGACGTCATCATCCAGCGCATCAAGCGCTTCGTGGCTTGGGCTGATCGCATCTCGATTCAGGGCGCTTCGGTGGCACTCGCCAACGGGGGTTACATCGCACGGGTAATCGAGCAAGTCTATCAGCGCGAACTGGTACTGTGCCCGGCCGGCTGCCATCCACAGCCACGCCGGCTGCTGCGGCTGGAGCCAATCACCCCCTATGAGGGCGCGTTCAAGCTCAACGGCCGGATTATCGATCGGCCATTCCTCCTGATAACCAATCGCCACGAACCGCAGAAGAAGTTCGAGTTAGTCATCGAGGCCATGGCGCGGATCACACAAGAGATTCCGGCAGCTACGCTGGTCATTCCCGGACCCTATACCACGCACACGCCGAATCTCATCGCCCTGGCCCAAGAGCTTGGTCTGGAGGACCGGGTGCTGTTCCTTGGCCAGATCAGTGAAGCCGACCTACAGCGGCTGTACCGGGAGGCGGCGGTGTACTGCTATCCGGCGCCGGAAGAGGACTTCGGCATGGGGGTGATCGAGGCGATGGCTTGGGGGGTACCGGTGGTGGCCTGGAACAATGCCGGCCCCACAGTCACGGTGGTGGACGGCCAAACCGGGTTCCTGGCCGAACCATTCAGCGTCGAATCTTACGCCAACGCGGTGGCATGGTTGCTGCAAGATCGTGAACTGAGAAGCCGAATGGGTGAAGCTGCGAGGGATCGAGTCGACCGCTATTTTTCGTGGGATCGGCACATCCGGACGCTGGACCGCGCTGTCCGGCGCGCGGTCGGGGAGCAGATTGAGGTCAGAATGCCGTTGAGCATTCCGGTGGCAAGGCATGGTGGCGCTGGCCCACTTCGCCTGCCTGCATCGGCGGAAGTGGCCGAGCTTGAGACCGGCCCGCTGGTGCGGGGTTAGGTGGGAAATCGATGGAAAAGTCGCTAACGCCGAGCCTGTTCGGCGCAGAAGAGCGCCCATCCGAGCCGGAGCAGGGACGTTCCGGGTTGGGCGGTCTGTCCGACCAAATGGCCGCCGGCTTCGACGGCGTTCATCAACTGCAGGCTACCGGATGGCAGGCGCCATCCGACATGGAGTGGCGTGAAGAGGAGCGAGTCGAAGTCGATGAGATCGAAGAACGGGAGCGCCCGGCCGGGCTTACTCGGACCCGAGTCTTAGCGATCTCGGCAGGAGTCTTCCTGGCCGCGTTGCTTCCGCGACTGATCGTATTGTTCTTCGTCACCGACCCGCAGAATCCAGGTCTTGGTTGGTACGGAGATACTTTCCACCACTGGCAGATCGCCTACTTGAGCAAGGAGATCGGGTTTTCACAGGGATTCCTGCGCCTGTGGGACCTTAAGGGACTGGAATTCTTCTGGGGTCTGCTACATCCGATGGTCCTGATCACCTTGTTCAAGCTGACCGGATCGGTCAGCATCGTGATTCCGCGGTTGGTCAGCACGTTCGGATCCAGTATCTGCCTGGCGATGATGTTCTTCCTGCTGCGCCGCCATTTTGGGTCGCAAATCGCGGTTGCTGGGACATTGTTGGCGATCGTCAACCCGGTCGGAATCTTCAGCGACAGCATCGGTATGCAGGAGCCGCTGGGTCTGGTGTTCCTGCTCGGAGGGATGCTGCTTTGGCCACGCAACAGCTTATGGACTGGCGTGGCGTTCGGGGTCGCCGGCATGGTGCGCTCCGAGTACTGGCTGTTCGGCGCAGGACTTACGGCGGCCGGCCTGTTCACCGGCCAGCGGTTGGAACGCAAGCTGTTGCTGGCAGTCGGCTGGCTGATCCCCAGCCTGGCGTACGCACGTTACCTATCGGTGTGGACCGGCAACCCAATCTACCCGGTTTACTGGAATTTTCTGGGCAACGCGGCCGGGGCATGGATGATCGAAGCTCCGTTAACACCTGCCAGGCTGGTTGCCCGCTGGACGGCGCGGGTAGTACTGCTCATTGCGGTTTACGCATCGTACCGAGTTCTCAAGCAGCGGAAGGGCCATTCACTGTTCGTGCTGCTTGGCCTGGGCAACATTATCTTCCTGGGGCTCATGTGGGGTGTCAGCAGCTATATCCACGGGTACATCCCGCGGTTCATCTATGACCGGCTGATGGTGGTCCCGTACATCTACCTGGGAATCTTCTTATCCGTTGCTGCCTTCCGATACCTATCGTCGTCGAACCATCCACAGCGGGCGTCCCGGCTGCCCTGGGCGGCGGTCGGCGCGGTCGCCTTGGCGATCCAGCTGGCTTGGATTCCGATCATGAACTACTACGACGGCATCCGCCCGATCTGGGAGGAAGAGAAGGAATTAGCCGAACAAATCGCTTTCAAGTACGAAGGCGGAACCATCGCCTATCCGGAAGATCGGCCGGCACTCACCTACGCGCTGGTTGCCTACCATGACATCGATGCCCACGCCTTTCAGAGTCAGATGTACGACCCGTTCGCCTACATCGATGGCGATCCATATACGAACTGGGACGAAAACCGCCCGATCGTGGCCGACTGGTTTTCGCGCTTAGACATCCGATTGTTGGTCTACGACATCAAGAAGGGCGATTACGAGCGGCTCGTCGATCGCGAGCCGGCCTGGTTCCATCGCCTCGGATCGGGCTTTCGGAACGAAATCAAGATTTATGAGGTCCAGATCGGATGACCACCGTTGTCGATCGCCTGCTCACTACCGAGAACCCGGCACCCCCGCTCGATTACGAGCACAAGCTGTGGGGCGTGCACGAAGTTGAGCCGTCCCCTCGCTTCCTGGGAGGGCTTCGGTTGCGCTACTGCCTCGAAGACTTGGCGGGGATTACTGGTCGGGTGCTAGAAGTCGGCTGCGGCGGAGGGGCAATGGTGCGGGCAATCAGGCGACACCGTCCTGATCTGCAGGTTGATGGACTAGATCTGAGCCGATCGGCACTGCAGACTGCGCGCCACCGACCGGGGCAGGTGAGCTACCTGGCGGGCGATGCCCATCGCTTGCCGATCGCGGCCGAAAGCTACGATGCGGTAGTCGTCCTGGATGTGCTTGAACATCTACCCGATCCCCAGGCAGCGCTGCACGAAATTCAACGAGCACTCAAACCAGGTGGTGTCTTGCATCTGTTCTGCCCATTGGAAGGGGACTTGCGCAACCTACATGGGGTGCTACATCGCCTCGGCTGGCGCTCGAAAGAGAAGCTCATCGGACATATTCAGCACTTCACCGAAGACGACTTGCTGGTGAATCTGGAGCGGGCCGACCTGCATGAGACCTCCACCCACTGGTCCGGGCATTTGGTGAATCAGCTGAC
>CAZGCX010000162.1:0-5743 GCA_964524585.1 uncultured Anaerolineaceae bacterium | reverse complement strand
TCTGAGTCGTCGTCCACCCTATCTACTACGCCGGTCAAGAAGCCGCGCACGGCGTCGATCTCCAGCATGATCTTCCAGCGCCGGCTGGAGATCTCCTCCCGCAAGGTACGCAGCAGGTCGATCTGACCGGCAGAGAATTGCTGGTATAGCTCACGGCGAAGTCGTGCGACTTCCTGCGAGCCCATGACCCACCTCCAAGACCGCGCGCCAGCTCTTCCTCCGGCCCCATCCTAGCACCCTGGTCCTGCCGGCAACACAAGTCGCTGGTCCTAATGCCCAGCATGCTATACTGCGCGTCGAACCCCACCTGGAGTAAGCACATGCAGAACTTCCTATCGTTGGCCGACCTTAGCGCACAGGAGATCAGGGAAATCCTGCAGCTCGCGGCCGAACTCAAAGTCGAGTGGCTGGAAGGCGGCAACCGCCCCCTGTTGAAGGGGAAGGTGCTGGCGATGGTGTTTCAGAAGCCCAGCCTGCGCACCCGGGTCTCATTCGATATGGCCATGCGCCACCTGGGCGGAGACGCGCTGTACTTGTCCCCAGCCGAGATCGGCCTCGGTGTTCGGGAAGAGGTGCGAGATGTCGGCCGGGTGCTCGGTGGATACGTCGACTGCATCATGGCCCGGGTATTCGCCCACGAGCACGTGGTTGAGCTGGCGCTGCACGCTGGCGTGCCGGTGATCAATGGGCTGAGCGACTTCAACCACCCTTGCCAGGCGATGGCCGATCTGCTCACCATTCGTGAGCATTTTGGATCGCTCAAAGGCCTGAGCCTTGCCTTTATCGGCGATGGAAACAACGTGGCGGTGTCGCTGATGATCGCCTGCGCCCGGCTTGGGATGAACTTCTCAATCGCCAGTCCGTCCGGTTTCGAAATCCCAGAGGAGGTGGTCGCAACCAGCGAGTCCCTGGCCAAGGAGAGCGGCTCACAGATTCGATTGGTGAGCGACCCAAAACAGGCAGTCCGTGGCGCGCACGTGGTCTACACCGACACCTGGGTCAGCATGGGGCAGGAGGAGCAGAGCTCCAGACGCGAGCGAGCCTTCGCCAACTACCAGGTCAATGCGGCTTTGATGGCGTTAGCTGATAAACAAGCGATCGCGATGCACTGCCTTCCGGCACATCGGGGCCAGGAGATCACCGACGAAGTGATGGACGGGCCACAATCGGCCATCTTTGAGCAGGCGGAGAATCGGCTGCATGCCCAAAAGGCCATCTTGGTGAAGCTGCTGACTTGAGCTCCGCACAGCCCGACGCGATCGGCACTCGCTTCTTGCACCCCGCCACGCTGCCGGGAATCGCACCCTATTGAGCGCGCTCCGCCGCGCCAAGATCGTCGCCACCATCGGGCCGGCCACCCAATCGCCCAAGATGCTGCGGGCCTTGATCGAAGCCGGCATGGACGTGGCGCGCTTCAATTTCTCACACGGCGAGGCGGCAGAAAATGCTGCGGCGGTCGATCGGTTGCGGTCCAGCGCGACCGATTTGGGTCGCCCGATCGGCACGCTGCAAGACTTGCAGGGACCGCGGCTGCGCACCGGCCGGTTGGAGAATGGTTCGCCGGTGGAGCTGACCACGGGGTCGGACTTCACGCTGAGCATTCAACCGGTCGCGGGCGACGCCAGCCAGGTCTGCGTCAGCTACCCCCACCTGACCCAGGATGTCAAACCGGGTGACACCGTGCTGCTCGACAACGGCCGCATCGAGCTCCGGGTCACCGCCCTGGAAGGTGAGCTGGTTCACACCAAGGTAGTCGATGGCGGCCGGCTGGCGGAAGAGGTCGGTCTGAATCTGCCAGGTGTGCGGTTGACTGCCCCGCCGCTCACCGAGAAAGACCTGCGCGATCTCGAGATCGGACTCGCGCTGCCGGTCGACATGGTTGCCATGTCGTTCGTCCGCAGCGCATCCGACATCGAGCAACTGCGGCAGGCGATGGGCGATCACCCGGTTCCGATCATCGCCAAGCTGGAACGGCCGGAGGCGGTTCAGGCCCTGGATGAGATCCTCGAAAGCGCCGATGGGGTGATGGTCGCCCGGGGCGATCTGGGAGTTGAGGTCTCGGCCGAGCGGGTGCCCTCGATCCAAAAACACATCATTCAACGCGCCAACCACACCCAGAAGCTGGTGATCACGGCGACCGAGATGCTGGACTCGATGATCCGCAACCCACGCCCCACCCGGGCCGAAGCATCCGACGTGGCGAACGCGGTGTTCGACGGAAGTGACGCGCTGATGCTGTCCGGCGAGACCGCCATCGGCGCCTACCCGATCGAGTCGGTCGCAACCATGCAGCGCATCATCCTGGATGCGGAGGCGCACCAAGCTGAGTGGGGTCAACCGCCCGACCCGCCGCCGCCCGACCAACGCGACGAGGCAGTCGCCACCACTCGTGCAGCTCGAAAGTTGGCGGAGGATCGAGCAGTGGCGGCGGTAGCTGTCTTCACCCGGACCGGCAAGACCGCCCGCCTGATGTCGAAGGCCCGCCCCAGTGCCCCGATCATCGGATTCACCCCTGAAGCGCAGACCTACACCCGCATGACCGCGCTGTGGGGAGTCGAGCCACGCATGTGTGCCTTAGTGCACACGGTGGAGGAGATGATGGAAATCGTGGAGGGCCAGCTGCTGGGCGCTGGTCGAGTGCAGCGCGGCGAACAAGTGGTGATCGTCGCCAGCCTGCCGCTCGGACAACGCGGTCCACCGAACTCGATCTACCTGCGAACGATTGGCTAGGCCTTCACGCGCCGCCTCAGCCCGTTAGTGACTCCGGCTTCGTTTCAGCAACAGACCGGGTACGAGGAGCAGCAGCCCCAGGATCGTGGTGAACAGCGCCAGCACCAACAGGCGCATCGAGATGCTGTCGAACAGGCTCTGCATCAGCCCGCGCAGGATCGGCCCGAAGAACAGCGGCACCTCCGTGAGCTGGGTCGATTGGCCCGCTCGTTCCGCCAACCTGCCTGAAGCAAAGATCGAGAGGAAAGTCAGCAGGCCGGCCGCCGAAAGCGCCACCCCCCACCATCGCATCAACTGCGGCCAGGACCGCACCGCCAACGCGGTAATCAGGCCAAGGGCCGAAATCGGCAGCATCCAACCGACCTGAGCCAGACCGCGCAACAGACGCAGTCCGCGTTTCAGCCTGGCGGTGTCCTGAATGGTCTGGTCGGTTCCGCTGCCCAGCTGCGGACGAACAGTCGACGGCAGTTCTTGCACCTGCTGCTCCACAGTAGCCGCCAGGGTTGACACCATGCCAGAGCGCAACGGCTCGGGGGGCTGACAGAGCACCTCTGGCAATCCCCCGGTCACGAATCCCTCACGCGCATAGGTATCGATCTGGTCGAGGCTGCAATCCGGCCACGAGCCGACGATCGCTTCTATCAGATCTTGCGCCCCACCCCGCTCGATCTGGTCCTTGATCGGTTGAACGTCCAACGTTACTTGCGGAGTTGGCTGCCGGTTGTCGATCCAGGCGTACAGATTCTGCAAGTTGGATTCGATCTGACTGCGGGCCCAATTCGGTGGGATCAGCGAGGCGAAGATGGCGTTGAGGTCCTGTCGGGCCAGGTAATCGAGGGCGCCGCCAGCATCCTGTGGGTCGGCCGTCCCTCGGCCGAGGATCGCATCCACCGCCAGCTCCTGCAGCGTGCCTGAATCGATCAGCTCATCGGCGATCACGTCGGTCATTTCGGCCGAAGAAAACAACACGTTGCCCCAGGCGAAGGCCAGCAAGCTCAGTGGCAACGACAGCGCAAAGGCCAGCGCGGTCAACCCGGCTGCGCCTCGCCCCAGCGAACTCGAGAAGCTTCGGGAGTTCTCCACAGTTCCCGCTAGGCGAATTCCTGCATGACCTCCGTCAGGCTTTCCTTCGACGGCCGAAGCTCGGCCTCGGTCAAGCTGGCCAGCGGCCGTTCGATCAGGCCTTCGGAATCTTGCAGGCTCGACAATGTGGGGTTGTAGTAGATCAAACCGGTGGTCAAGACGCCCTTGGCCCGGCTCTCTTCCAGCAACTGAATGGCGGCCGCTCGATCGGAGGGATCGTAGTCGCGCTCCAACTTGTGCAGCAGCAGCGTGGATCCGTCGTGCAGCTTGACTTCGGTGGTCTCGCCCGGATCGTACTCGACCTCGATCTCCTCCATCTTGGGCACGTAGGTCACGTCGTGCAGTGGGCTCTCGTGCGCCCGGCCCCAGCCGTAGCTCTTGGTCGACTCGTCACGGTTGTTGAAGGTCACGCAGGGGCTGATGATGTCCAGGACCGCGGTGCCGTTGTGGCTCCAGGCGGCCTTGATCAACTCGGTCATCTGCTTGGGATCTCCGGAAAAGGAACGCGCCACAAACCCACAGTTGGCGGCGATCGCTTCCAGTGCCAGATCCACCGGCATGAACGGATTGATCCCAGCGTACTTCAAGTATTGATCCTTGTCAGCGGTGGCGGAGAACTGACCTTTGGTGAGGCCGTATACACCGTTGTTCTCGATCACGTACACCATCGGGACATTGCGGCGGACGATGTGTTTGAACTGGCCCATGCCGATGCTGGCCGAGTCCCCGTCGCCACTGACCCCGATCGCCTTGAGTGATCGGTTGGTAACCAGTGCCCCGGTCGCCAAGGATGGCATGCGGCCGTGCAGGCTGTTGAAACCGTGTGATCGCCCCAGGAAGTAGGCCGGCGACTTGCTCGAGCAGCCGATACCTGAGAGTTTGATCACTTCATGCGGTTTGAAGGACAGTTCGTAGGCAGCGTTCATGATCTGGCTGGAGATCGAATTGTGCCCGCAGCCCGCACACAAGGTCGACGGCCGGCCGTTGTAGTCGGCCTTGGCCAGGCCAATCTCGTTGAGCTTCTCCCGGGGGCTTCGTCGAACTTCTACGTCGGTCGCCATTTCACTTTCCCTCCGCGGTTTGCAGCGCTTCGACGATCCAGCGGGCAGTGACCGGCAGCCCGTTGTTGTGGGTCAGCGAATGCAGTTGGGTCGCTTTGTGGGGGACCTCAAGTTGAAGCAGCTTGTGCATCTGTCCGTCAGTGTTCATCTCCAGCACATAACAGCGATCGTGGCCCTCGATGAACTGCACAACCTTCTGGGTGAACGGGACCGCACGGATTCGCAGCGCGTCCAGCTGCAGGTCGCTGGCTTCCAGCCGCTGAAGCGCCTCGCGTACGCCGGGCTCAGTCGAGCCGTAGTAGATTAGCCCAACCGGTCGATCGCCAGTTCCCAGCTCCACCGCCTCTGGCACATACTTACGAGCGGTTTCCGCCTTACGCATCAGGCGATCCATGTTCGCTACCCAGTCTTCCGGCCGCTCGCTGTACACCGCACGGTCGTTGTGGCCAGTGCCGCGGGCAAACCATGCGGAGCGCGGATGCTCGTTCCCTGGCAGTGTTCGGTAGGGGATCCCATCGCCGTCCACATCACGGTAGCGGGCAAACTCCTTGACCTGCTCCAGGTCCTCGGCGCTCAGCACCTTACCGCGATCCATCGGCTGGTCAGGATAGGCCATCGGTTCCGACATCCACAAGTTCATGCCGAGATCCAGGTCGCTCAACACGAACACCGGGCCCTGCAGTCGCTCGGCGATATCGAATGCCCGCCAGCCGAACTCGAAGCACTCTTCCACCGAGCCGGGCAGCAGCAGCACGTTCTTGGTATCGCCGTGCCCCAGATAGCGCACGAACATGATGTCGCCCTGTGAGGTGCGGGTCGGCAGTCCGGTACTGGGACCACCACGCATTACATTCACCACCACGCAGGGA
>CAZGCX010000161.1:0-5890 GCA_964524585.1 uncultured Anaerolineaceae bacterium | reverse complement strand
ATGATGATTTTCATTCGCCGACTGCGCGATGAATTGGGGATCACGATCCTGCTGATCGAGCACGATATGCGGGTCGTGATGGGGATCAGCGAAAACATCAGCGTCATGGATTTCGGTATCAAGATTGCGGAGGGGCCACCACTCGAGATCCAGCACAACCGCAAAGTGGTGGAGGCCTACCTCGGACGGGGCGCGGCGGCCGGCTTGGAACTCGAGCTCGACGAGTCGGAAGCCTAGAGGGATCGACGCACATGGCGATGCTTGAAGTCCGCGACATCCATAGCTACTACGGGAACATTCACGCCCTCAAAGGTATCTCGCTCTCCGTGGAGGAGGGCGAGATCGTGACCCTGATCGGCGCCAACGGCGCCGGCAAAACCACCACGCTTCGCACCATCAGCGGCTTGATCAAGCCTCGAGGAGGTCAGGTCCTATTTGAAGGCCACGACATCACCCACGAGCCAGCGCATTCGATCGTGTACCGCGGCATCGCCATGGTGCCAGAGGGTCGTGGAATCTTCGCCAAGCTGACCGTGTTTGAAAACCTACAGATGGGTGCCTACAGCAGGAGTGACAGTGCGCAACTCGAACGCGATCAGGAGCGAGTATTCACCCTGTTCCCGCGTTTGAAGGAACGTCGATCACAGGTCGCCGGTACGTTGAGCGGCGGGGAGCAGCAGATGCTGGCCACCGCCCGTGCTGTGATGACCCACCCTCGCTTGCTGCTATTGGATGAACCGTCAATGGGCCTGGCCCCGTTACTGGTCGAAAATGTGTTCGAGACCATCAAAGAAATCAACAAGGAGGGCACCACCATCCTGCTGGTGGAACAGAATGCGCATATGGCCCTCCGCAGTGCCGCCCGCGGCTATTGCATGCAGACCGGCGAGATCGTGTTGAGCGGTGCCTGCACCACGCTGGCCCTCGATCCGATGGTGCAGAAGGCCTATCTGGGGATGAATTAGCGCGACAGCAAACACTCTTCTTGTCCGACGGGCGGCTGCCACAATCGCTCCCCTCGCCCCTTAGAATCAGGTCAAGTCGACTGACCGAGGTCGGCGGTCGAATTCCAAATCATTGATATGCAACTCCGAATCCTGACCGGCGATGAGCTGCGGCAAGCGCTGCCGATGCGGGATGCGATCGATGCAGCTAAACGCGCCTACGCGCAGTTTTCGGCCGGTCAAACCGAAATGCCGTTGCGCAGCCGAATCGCGGTTCGCAAGCACGGGACCCACCCGACTCTGGCCAGCGGAACTGAGCCGAGCCAGGCCAGCGGAAGTAAGGCGCGCCAGGCCAGCGGAAGTGAGGCGGGCCAGGCCATTGGAGGTGAGCCGAGCCAGGCCAGCGGAAGTGAGGCGGGCCAGGCCACCGGTACGGTGTTGTTCATGCCAGCGCTGCTCCGCAAGTCGGACGACCTGGCGGTAAAAATCGTCTCGGTCTTCCCGGACAATGCGGCCCTCGACCTCCCGATCATCCACGCCCTGGTGACGGTGATCGATCCGGAGAACGGCCAACCGCTGGCGCTGCTGGAAGGGGGGAGCCTGACCGCCATTCGTACCGGCGCCGGCTCGGGCGCGGCCACCGACCTGCTGGCCAGGCGAGACGCATCCCGGCTCGGAATCTTCGGCAGCGGTGTGCAGGCGCGCACGCAGCTCGAGGCAGTCTGTGCCATCCGGCAGATCGACTCGATTTGGGTATTCAGTCCAAGCCGTACCCACGCCGAGAGCTTCGCGCGCGAGCTGAGTGGATCAGATGCATTTTCCGGTGAGATCCAGGTCGCCGGCAGCCCATCCGAGGTCGTCAGGCAGACCGATATTCTGTGCACAGCCACCACCTCGGCCATGCCGGTGTTCAGCGGGGCTGAGCTGCGGCCAGGAACGCACATCAATGCGATCGGCTCGTACACCCCGCAGATGCAGGAGGTTGATTTGGCGACCATTCGTCGTTCGCTGTTGGTGGTGGACTCGCGGGAGGCCGTACTGGCCGAGACCGGGGACCTGATCATACCGATCGAGCACGGGGAGATCACCGCAGCGCACATCCACGCCGAGCTGGGCGAGGTCTTGAACGGCAGCAGGTCGGGCCGGACTGCTGACGATCAGATCACCGCCTTCAAGTCGGTGGGGCTGGCGGTCCAGGACGCCGCGGCAGCCGGGTCGGCGCTGCGCCGGGCAGCAGAGCTGGGACTGGGGACGGTGGTCGAGCTGTGACCGATCTTCCTTCCACGGCCTCCATCGTTGTGATCGGCGGCGGAGTCATGGGCGCCAGCACCGCCTATCACCTGGCGGCGGGCGGCGCGGATCAGGTGCTGCTGCTGGAACGCACGCTGCATCTGGAAGACAGTGCGACCAGCCGTTGTGCGGGCGGCGTGCGGTACCAATTCGCCACCGCGGTCAACATCGAGTTGTCCAAATTGAGCCTGCCCATGCTGGAGCGGTTCGAGTCGGAGATCGGCATCGATCCGTTGTACCGCCAGATTGGCTATTTCTTCGTGCTCACGAATCCCACAGACGTAGCTGCCTTCGAACGAAACGTCGAGCTCCAGCACAGCCTGGGCGTGCAGACTGAACTGCTGGACGGCGATCAAGTGCGCCGACGGCTGCCGATGATGCGCTTTGAAGACGCCTTGGCCGGAACTGTGCACTCTAAAGACGGCTTGGCTGATCCCAGCAGCGTGAACATGGGCTACCTGACCGCCGCACGACGCCATGGCGTGACCGAGTGCCTGGAGACCGAGGTGCTGGCCATCGGCGTCAAGGGCGGCCGAGTAGTGAATGTGAAGACCAATCGTGGCGTTGTGGCCTGTGAACAGGTGGTGAACGCTGCCGGCCCTTGGGCCGCAACGATCGGGGAGATGGTCGGTCTGGAGATACCGATTCAGCCGGTGCGACGTCAAATGGTGACGACCACCCCGTTGCCGGATCTGCCGGAAGAATTCCCGTTCGTGATCGATTTTGCCCAGTCGCTCTACTTTCATCCGGAGGGCGAGGGCCTGCTCACCGGGATGTCCAATCCGGCGCAGAGCGCCGGGTACGAACAGACCGTTGACGAGGACTGGGAGCTCACCGCGCTGGAGGCCGCCATGCAGCGCATGCCGATGCTGGAGCGCGCCGGACGGCAGGCGGGCTGGGCCGGGTTATACGAGGTCACGCCTGACGCGCACCCGATCCTGGGCCCGACCGCCGTCGAGGGATTCTGGGTAGTGGCCGGATTTTCCGGCCACGGCTTCATGCACGGACCGGCTGCCGGAAAACTGATGGCGGAGTTCGTGCTGCAGGGCAAGGCGACCAGCGTGGACATCTCCGCCCTCGACCTGGCCCGGTTCGCGGAAGGCCGAGAACTGCGCGAGTACAACGTGATATGAGACCGAACGCCGGTCAGCTCCCCCGACCGCCAACCGGCAGCAAGAGCCGGTGGCCGAAATGAGCCAGGCGGAAATCATCGCGATAGGGACTGAACTGTTGTTGGGTGAAATCCAAGACACCAACACCCGAACGGTCGCAATTGCGCTGCGCGGGATTGGACTGGACCTCTACCGGACCGGGATCGTCGGGGACAATCAGCACCGGATTGCCCAAGCGGTCGTTGAAGCACTGGAGCGTTGCGAGGTGGTGATCACCTGTGGTGGTCTGGGACCGACGGTGGACGACGTGACCCGTGAAGGGATCGCGGAGGGGCTTAAGATTGAGCTTGAATTCCGACCAGGACTGTGGAACCAGATCGAACAGCGGTTTGCCGTCTTTGGCCGCGCCCCAACCGAAAACAACCGACGCCAGGCGATGATCCCGATTGGCTCGATCGGAGTGGAGAATCCGGTGGGCACCGCCCCGGCCTTTATCGTCGAGCAAGACCAGAAAAGCGTCATCGCGCTGCCGGGCGTTCCAGCCGAAATGGAACACCTGCTCAATCTAGAGGTCCTTCCCTACCTGAAGCGACGTCTCAAGGTTCCGGCAGTGATCAAGTCACGCCTGCTGCGGACCTCCGGAGTTGGCGAGTCGTCCATCGACGAGCGGATCGGCGATTTGGAGCGCATGACCAATCCGACCGTCGGGCTGGCCGCCCACCCTGGCCGGGTGGACGTCCGCATCACTGCCAAGGCCGGTTCTGAAATGGAGGCCGACGAACTGCTGTGGGGAGTGGAGGCGACGATCCGGCAGCGGCTGGGCGATCGGATCTACGGCGCTGATCAGCAAACGCTCGAGTCAACCGTGCTGGATCTACTCACTGCCAAAGGTCAGAAGCTAGCAGTGGTCGAAAGCGGAACCGATTCGGCGCTCACCCATGGGTTGACTGGCGCGGGGCCGGGATTCGCGGGCGGAGTCGAGCTGCCGGCAGAGGCCAGCGATCAGGAGCTCGAGGAACGACTGAATGCCGAGCGTGAGCGACTGCAAGCGCCGGCCGGGCTCGGACTGGCGGTCAGGCCCGGGCCGGATCAGGTCGAGGTCACCGTCGTTTACCATTCCGACGACGACGATTGGAAGAGCGTGCGCAGTTACGGTGGCGCTCCGCCCAACGTCGTACACTGGGCGGTCAGCCTGGCGCTCGATTTGGTCCGGAAGAGCCTCTTGCGGACAGCCTAGCGCAGTCTCATCGCCAGTTGGGAGGCTCCGGGCGCCGTGCACCCGATGGGGGTGGGTCTG
Organism: uncultured Anaerolineaceae bacterium; assembly: GCA_964524585.1. Classification (GTDB taxonomy): domain Bacteria; phylum Chloroflexota; class Anaerolineae; order Anaerolineales; family E44-bin32; genus JADFRG01. The sequence continues at coordinate 1,247 of CAZGCX010000161.1, read as the reverse complement.
GGAGTATCAGGCGCAAGGGCCAAGGCCCTAGGGCGCGGTTTCCCGGGCGTGCGCGGCAAAGAAGTCCCAGATCACGTCGGTGGCGCCAACCATTGGCACGAAGGTCGTGCCGTTCCACTCGTACTCCAGGCCGAGCCATCCGTGCCCCCCGCCCTCGACCGTGAGCAGCGCCACCTCCGCCATGCCGCTGCAGCCACCCCACACCTCCAGGCTCACCTCGGCGTAGGGTCGCGTGGTCTGAGACTCCGCAGCGCACCCGTCGCGGTCCGCCCAGGCCGAGACCCAGGTTCGGACCGACGGAACATCGCTACCGTTGCCCTCATAGGGAATCACTCGGTCATCCGTTCCGTGGATCGCCAAGACCGAGACCGGGAGCTGATTGGCGCAGAGTTGAATGCCGCTGTGGGCCCCGGAAACCGGCGCGATTGCAGCGAACGAGTCCGACAGCTCGCACCCCAAGCGGTTGACCATCGTCCCGCCGTTGGAGAGGCCGGTGGCGTAGATCCGAGCAGGGTCGATGTTCAGGGTCGACTGCAGGTAGGCCAGCAATCCACCCAGAAACAGCATGTCGGGATCGCCCTGGGAATCCAGAAAGACGCCCATCCACACCGGCGGGGTGCCCAACGCTTGCGGGCTGACCACAATGAGGCCGGCTTCGTCCGCCTTTTCATGCCAGTGGCTGACCTGTTCCTGCTGCAAAGCGTTGCTGCCCGCCCCGTGCAGATCGAAGACCAGCGGCAGCGGCTGGTCCGCCCGGTACCCGGTCGGGAGATGCAGCGTAAAGGAGCGAGGTTGGCCGGCGACCGACAACTCGTCAAGATAGGTTCCGGGCTGCTCGTAACGCGGCGCGGCTGCCGGGGGCGTCTCGGTCGGCTCGGGTTGAGTTGCGGTCGGCGGCAGCCCGGTCGGTTCCGGACTGGCCGCGGCGCAGGCGGCCAGCAGGCCGACGAAGATGCTCCAAAGGGGAACACGGCGGTTGCGTTTGCTCATGCTTCTCACAGGTGCCTACCCCGGCTGGCCCACCGCGGTTCATCGGCTTGACAGCCGAATTCGGCCTTCCGTATAATCGCGGAGCCGGCGCCGAAGTCCTGAAACGGCTGAGATGAAGCCGGGGCTCTGGGAGAAAGCCACCGAAGTCCGGAAGTAGGTCGCCGAGCTCTGGAGGCACGGCACCGGTCAACGGTGCACTTCTGGCGGCCAACCGGTTCCGACAAGCGGGTGTAGTTCAGTGGTAGAACGTCTGCTTC
>CAZGCX010000160.1:0-5905 GCA_964524585.1 uncultured Anaerolineaceae bacterium | reverse complement strand
TGGCGGAATCTCAAGGGCGAGCAACGTCACAGCTACGGTATAGCCACCGGGCAGCGGGTAATCGTTGATGACCAGCCAACGGCGGTTTGCCTCCTCGACGGTTTCCCAGCGGAGGCCGAGCCGGCGCAGATGAGCATCGTCGGCATCGAGCCGCCCAAGACCGCTGTCGAGCAGCTGCTCGACCTGGGAGTGACACCGACCAATCTAGCGTCTGAGCGGCTGGAGCTGGTCATCCAGCAACCGAGCGACTTCAATCAGATCATCACCCTGGTGACCTACCTGTTGCCGGGTTTGCTGGTTGTGGGACTGATCTTCTTCATGCTGCGCCAGGCGCAGGGGTCCAACAATCAGGCGCTCTCGTTCGGCAAGAGTCGGGCCCGCATGTTCACCGGCGATCAGCCGACGGTCACCTTTGAGGACGTCGCCGGAGTTGATGAAGCCAAAGAGGAGCTGCAGGAGATCGTTGAGTTCCTCAAAGAGCCCGAGAAGTTCATCGCACTGGGCGCGCGAATCCCCAAGGGCGTTTTGCTGATCGGCGCGCCGGGCACCGGAAAGACTTTGATGGCCAAGGCTGTGTCGGGTGAGGCCGGCGTACCTTTTTTCTCAATCTCCGGCTCGGAGTTTGTCGAGATGTTTGTTGGTGTCGGCGCCAGCCGGGTGCGTGATCTGTTCGACCAGGCCAAACGGCATTCCCCCTGCATCGTGTTTGTGGACGAGATCGATGCCGTCGGCCGCCACCGCGGCGCTGGACTGGGTGGCAGCCACGACGAGCGGGAACAGACGCTCAATCAAATGCTGGTCGAGATGGACGGGTTCGACACCGATACCAGCGTGATTATCGTAGCCGCAACGAACCGCCCAGACATCCTGGACCCGGCGCTGCTGCGACCCGGGCGTTTTGATCGACGAGTGATTCTGGATCGACCCGACATGCGAGGACGTGAGCTGATCTTGAAAGTGCATGTCAAAGGTATGCCGCTCGAGGACAACGTCGAGCTGAAGACCATCGCCAAGGCGACGCCGGGCTTTGTCGGCGCCGACATCGAGAACCTGGTCAACGAAGCTGCCATCCTGGCCGCTCGGCGCGACAAGAAAACGATCGGGAACGACGAGTTCCAGGAGGCGGTCGAGCGAGTCATCGCCGGTCCGGAACGCAAGAGTCGCATCATCAGCGAAGAGGAAAAGAAGATCGTTGCCTATCACGAAGCCGGCCACGCAGTGGTGATGCATGTGATCCCGGAGGCCGATCCGGTGCACAAGGTGAGCATCATCGCCCGCGGGATGATGGGCGGTTTCACCATGGCGCTGCCGGAGGAGGACCGCACGCTGACTTCCCGGAACAAGATCAAGGCCGACATGGCAGGATTGTTGGGCGGCCGAACTGCGGAAGCCCTGGTCTTCAACGACATCACCTCCGGCGCCTCCAACGACCTGGAGCGGGTCACACAGCTGGCGCGCGGCATGATCACCCGGCTCGGCATGAGTGAGGAACTTGGGCCGATGGTGTATGGCCAGAAGGAAGAGTTGGTCTTTCTCGGGCGTGAGATCGGCGAGCAGCGCGATTACTCCGAGAGCATCGCCGAGAAGATCGACAATGAAGTCCGTCACCTGGTCGAAGAGGCCTATGATCGGGCGCTGGCAATCCTGACCGAGTATCGTCCCCAGCTAGAGACTATCGCTCAGCGTCTGATCGAGGTGGAAACGCTTGACCGTTCCGAATTCGAGGCGCTGTTCTCGGAGCCGGTCGTCGCCAAGAACGGCGGAACACCGGTCCCCGTCGGCGCTGCAGCCGACTAGCCGGCGCGGTCTCGGTCCTGTCGCACAAGTTCACGGCGCAGGATCTTCCCGACCGTGGTCTTCGGCAACTCGTCCCGGAATTCGACCTGAGTCGGCACCTTGTACGGCGCCAATCGCTCTTTGCACCAGCTCCGGATTTCATCCTCGGTCACACTTTCGCCCGGCTTGACCACCACCCAGGCCTTCACCGTTTCGCCTCGATAGGCATCTGGCACCCCCGCAACGCCAACCTCCATCACCTTCGGGTTCTCGGCGATCGCCTCTTCCACTTCGCGAGGCCAAACCTGGAATCCTGAGGGCTTGATCAGCTCCTTCTTGCGGTCGACAATGAAGAAGTAGCCGTCATCGTCCATGTAGGCAATGTCCCCGGTGTACAGCCAGCCATTGCGGACGGTATTGGCGGTCTCGGTCGGCATGTTGTGGTAACCGCGCATCACGCTCGGGCTCTGAATTGCCAGCTCACCCACCTCGTTCGGCTCCAGCACCGTGACCTCGTCGTCCAGAGAAATGATCCGGCAATCGACATTGGGGAACGGGATGCCGATCGAGCCGGTCTTGTTTTCGCCGTTGATCGGATTGGCGTGCGTGGCGACTAGCGACTCGGTCAACCCGAATCCCTCCACCAATTTTCCTCCGGTGAGCGCCTCGAACTTGGTTTTGGTCTCGCGCAAGAGTGGCGCCGATCCGGACAAGCAGGCCCGGATCGAACTCAGATCGTATTTCCCGGCCAGCACGTCGGGGTGGTTGTTGATGGCGTTGTACATGGTCGGCACGCCTGGGAAGCTGGTCGGACGGTACTTCTGAATGCTGGCCAACACATCCTTGAGGTCACGCGGGTTGGGAATCATCACCAGCGCCGCACCACCCTTGACCGCCGATAGCATCCCGACTACCAGGCCATATACATGGAAGAGCGGGATCGCCATGAGCGTGATTTCCTGCCTACCCTGGAAGTCGACGTTTTCCAACCAGGCTCTGCACTGCATAGTGTTGGCCACCAGGTTGTAGTGCGTGCCTACCGCTCCCTTGGATAGCCCAGTGGTGCCACCCGTGTATTGAAAGAGTGCCACGTCATCAGGGCCGAGGTCGATCACTGGCCGCTCGGAGGCCGGGTGCCCGGCGAGAACATCCTGCAGCCACTCATCCCCTTCGCTGAGCTCAACCCGATGGCCGTCGCTCTTCTCCTTGGTCAGGGTGAAGAGCACGCGCAAGACGGGCGGCAGGTACTCTTTAATGTTGGTCACGATCAGCCGTCGCAGTCCGGTGCTCGGCTGCACTTCTTTGGCCAGAGAGTAGAAGTTGCTCATCACCAGCATCAACTGGGCTCCCGAGTCGTTCAGTTGATGCTCGAGCTCACGGTGGGTATAGAGCGGATTGGTCGCCACGACGACCCCTCCGGCCTTGAGAATGCCGTAGAAGGCAATCACGAACTGGGGGGTGTTCGGCATGAAGATCGCCACCCGGTCGCCTTTCTTTACCCCCCGGGCGGCTAGGCCCGCCGCCAGTCGATCGGTCAGGGCATCCATCTCGGCGAAGCTGAGTTCAGCGCCCTTGAAGATCGTACATACCCGGTCGGGATGCTGCCTGGCAGTGTCCTGCAGGATCTGATGGACGGTGGTGCTTGGAATATCAACTTGTTGCGGAATCCCGGGATCGTAGTGCTTGAACCAGACCTTTTCATTCATGACGCTTGCCACCTTACCGAGGCGTGACTACCTATTTATACAACGAGCAAGGGCCTCGATTCGACCCCGATGTTATAATTCTGCGGCTCGCTCGACAGCCGTCCCTTTCCCCCCGAAACGGCCTATTTTCCCCTCGGAGGATCAACTCTGTGAACTCAGTGCCCGGCACCAAGGCCCAGGAACTCCTCGAACGCGACCGCCAGGTGATCTCCGCTTCATACCCACGCGCCGCGCCCTTTGTGATGGATCACGGCAGCGGCTCGGAGGTCTGGGACGTCGATGGCAACCGTTATATCGATTTCGCGGCTGGAATCGCGGTCTGCACCACCGGTCACGCCCACCCCAAGGTCGTCAGCGCCATCTACGAACAAGCACAGAAGTTCATTCACATCTCCTCCGACTACTACCATCCCACCTGGGTGATGCTTTCCGAGCGGCTGGCCGGCATCGCGCCGTTCTCGGAGCCGGCCAAGGTGTTCCTTGGTAATTCCGGAACAGAAGCAGTGGAAGCGGCGGTGAAACTCGCCCGCCACCACACCGGCCGGCAGATGTTCATTGCATTCCATGGGGCGTTTCACGGGCGCACGCTGGGCTCGTTGTCGTTTACCGCCAGCAAACCGGTACAACGCCGCGGCTTCAGCCCAACCATGCCCGGGGTGACCCACGTCCCGTACCCGGACGCCTACCGTCCCGTGCTACAAGCGACCAGCGACGACTACGGGGAAACGGTCGTCAACTACATCGAGAAGGTGATCTTCAAGACGGTGGTGCCATCCGAGGACTGCGCCGGGATCCTGGTCGAGCCGATCCAGGGCGAAGGCGGCTACGTGGTACCGACCGACGGATTCTTCCCAGCCTTGCGCAAGCTGTGTGACAAGCACGGGATCCTGCTGATCGCGGACGAGGTGCAATCCGGCGTCGGGCGTACCGGTCGGTGGTGGGCGATCCAGCACTGGGGCGTCGAGCCAGACATCGTTTGCTTTGCCAAAGGCGTAGCCTCCGGGGTGCCGTTGGGAGGCATTCTGGCCAAATCCAGCGTGATGACCTGGCCGGAGGGCGCCCATGGCAACACCTACGGCGGAAACCCACTGGCCTGCAGCGCGGCGCTGGCCACGCTCGACATGGTGGAAGAGAAACTCATGCTGAACGCACAGGCCATGGGCGAGTACGCCATGGACGCACTGGCAGAGATCGAGAGCCGGCACCCGACAGTGGGCCAGACACGCGGAAAAGGATTGATGATCGGAATCGATCTGGTACATGACCGCACCAGCAAGGAACCCGCAACCGAGCAGCGTGACGCCGTGATCCAGAGTGCTTTTCAGCAGGGGCTGCTGCTCATCGGATGTGGGGCGAGCACCGTCCGGATCGCGCCGCCGCTCAACATTGACGAAAAGCTGCTCGACGAAGGTCTGCGTATCCTGGAGCAGTCGATCGCCGACAGCGAGGTCGATGCTTCCTGACTTTCGCGTTCGGCAGCGCGACTATCTGCTCGAAGTTTCGCGGGCGCTCACTGAAGAACTCGACCTCGAGACGGTGCTGGCGCGTATCGTGCAGCTGGCTGCCGAACTGCTGGCGAGCTCGGCCGGCCTGATCGCACTGCGCGAGCATGAAGGCTGGCGTATCGCCTCCACCCACGGAATTAACGCCGATTTCTTGAAATACCTGGATCCGCTGCTGGCCGACATTCCGGACCAGGGTGATCCGGCGCGATTCGCGCTGCCCGAGGTCAACCGGCGGCTGCAGCGGATCACCCAGGCCGCATCGATGGGGTTGCTCACCGGCGTCGGCTTGCCGATGATCGCCCGCGATGAAGTGGTTGGGGTGATCTTCATCTTTCGCTCCTACCGTGGCCGGTTCTCGCGTGAGGATCGACAGCTGCTGGGCGCGTTCGCCGCGCAAGCTGCAATCGCGGTAGGCAATGCCCGGTTGTACACGCAGGTTTCGGATCAAATCCGACACTTGGACGCGGTGCTCGAATCGTCGGCCGACGGAATCTTCATACTCAGCCCGAGTTTCGCCTTCACCCGTTTCAACCGTGCCTGCATTCGGATGACTGGATTCCCGGGCGAGGCGGTGATCGGCAAGGACCACAGCGAAGTCATCCGCTGGAGCGAACGTGAGACCGGGCCGACACTGGAGGATGCCAGCGCTGGCGGATGGCCGTTGTCGTCTTCGGCCGAGCTGTACGTAGAAGGAGATCTGATCCGGGAAGACGGCGGGACCGTCTCGGTCGGCATCCGTTATGCGCCAACGTTTTCGGACGACGGCCGGCTGCTCAGCGTGGTTGCCAACCTTCGAGACATCTCTCACTTCCGGGAGGCAGAGGAGCTGAAGAGCACTTTCATCTCGGTGATCAGCCACGAGCTCCGGACTCCGCTGGCACTGATCAAGGGGTACGTGGGCACATTGCGACGCGAAGA
>CAZGCX010000159.1:0-6008 GCA_964524585.1 uncultured Anaerolineaceae bacterium | reverse complement strand
GCCAGGCGCCGTCGGCCCCACCGGCGATCTGGAAGCTGTCGCCCAGGAACCGGGAGCCGACGTGCACCAGGATGAAGGCGCCGACAATCGCCGAATCTCGACGGATGCCGCTGCGCGCCTTCGGATGCAGCAATGTGGAATCGCGCACGCTCAATGCTGCTGGGCGGGCCACGAACCGGCGGATCAGCAGGCCGGCCATGCCGATCAGCGCACCAACGCTGATCAGGTCTGCTCCCAACCGGTACAGGCCGCCGACCGTACCGTCCCCCAGGAAGGCAAAGCCCAGCAGGTAGCCCTCCAGCACGTCGCCCAGGTTGACCAGCAAGTAATAGATGAAGGCCCAGCCCACCAGTCCGTGCAGCAGGCTGGCTCCCAGACGTGCGGAGAATACCGGCGCAAAGCTTGCGGTTTTGACCGCCACCGCAAACGCGCGCCGCAGCGCCAGCTTCCAGTCCGGACGCCCGTGGCCGCGGCTGATGATCCGGACCAGCCTTCGAATCGCTTGAATTGTCAGATAGATCGTAAGCAGGACAAACAGCAGAAAGAGGAGTCGTTCCGGAGTGGTGAGCATTGAGGAACTCGCTCGGAGCGGGAGCGGAGCACGCCTCCTCGGAGCGAGGTCAGTTTACCACAGCGGCCTTTGGCGCCCTTTGCGCACGGCGCAACACGCCGTAACCCGGCTCACCGGGATCGGTCAGGGATTCAGATTGTGCGGCGTCGAGCGCTGCTCGGCGTTGCCCGGACGCTCAGTGCCGACTGCGAAGCCTCCGCCCCATACCCTTCCGGGGCACAAGCAGGGACTTCGCCTGACGGCTCAGCCCCATACCCTTCCGGGGCACAAGCGGGGACTTCGCCTGACGGCTCAGGCGGCTTTACGCAATACCGGGAGCTCGACTTCGAGTTCCTTCTGCACTTCGGTCAGCGCGGAGCGATAGCGCTTCAGGAGGTCGGAGTCCGGCCCCTTGTAGCGCCGCAAAGTCTGCAGCGCGCAGGCAGCGCAACCGCGCATGGCGCGGTAGGAGTCGGTCTCACACGCCAGACAGCCGTCCAGGTGGACCATCATCAGCGAGAAGGCCAGGGCCTCTGGATGATCCTCCGGCAAGCGGTTGACGTGATCCACCAGCTCTTTCCAGGCTTCCCCCCTGGAATCGCTGAGCTTAGGAATCACATAAGACGGGAACAGCAGTTCGTTTTCGGCGTACATGGACCCCCCGGTCGGCTTGAGCGGCAGTTTCTCAAGAGGGCAGATTTTAGATACGGGAGACCGGTGCGGGGCAGGGTACTTTGGTACCATGCGCGTGGGAGGCGGTCCGCTTGGGAGTATGCGCGGCTCGAGCTAACCCGGCGCACCGCCCGGGGTTTGCGCGGCGTCGAGCGGCCTGCGGTTCGCGCGGCGTCGAGCGGCCCGAGCTAGCCCGGCGCCGAGGCCGCCGAATCGTCGGTGGCGGTTTTTCCCAACAGCAGCGCAAACAAGGCAACCGGCAGCAGCAACGCCAGATCAGTGAGCGGCAGCGCTGCATACAGCGCCAGCGGCACGAGCCAGAACCAGGCAGGGCGCGTCTCACGCCACGCGCTGCTCGCCACCAGAACGGCTGGCCACAGGGCCAGGAAATCGTAGCTGCGCACGTACGGGACCCAGACCAGCCCGCCGGCGATTGCGGTCGCCAACGTGATTGGGGTCAAACCGCGGCGCCACCAAAGCAGCGCCACATAAACCAGAGGCAGCGCCAGCAGCCAACCTGGAACCCCCGCCTCCCGCAACCCGAAAAACCCGCCGGCCGCCAATCCCGGGCCGCCGCGGAACGCTTCGCTGGAAATCGCGGCGAACCAATCGGCCAGCCACGGTGGCACGACTACCCAGGACACCAGCGACGCCACCAGCAGCGTCCCAAAAAAGGCTGCCAGCACCCGCCATGCCCGGCGGCGCAGGTGCTCCAGCAGGATCAACACCAGCGGAGCCGCCACAATGTGCGGCTTGAAGCTGGCCAGCAGTGCCGCCAACGCAATCCAAAGGATCGAGGGCCGTGAACGGACCCCAAGCACGATCATCCCCAAGACCGCCAGCGCCGTGACCTGGCCGGTAATGTAGACATACAATGCCGCTGGAAACACGACCGCAGCGATATTGGCCACCAGCCGACCTCGTTCGCTGGCCGGGAACCCTTGCCAGACGCCGGTCAGGACCGAGATGCCGTAGGTCGCTCCGACCGCAAGCAACAGCCAGATCATCGCCGATAGGCCGGGCGGCAGCCAGGTGAGCGGGATGAGCGCCATCGCCAGCCAGGGTGGGCCGAAGAACTCCACCCCCTGGTAGGGGGACCGGCCGCCAGCCAGGTTGGAGGCAGCCATCATGTAGTTTTGCCAGTCGATTGGACGAAAGCTGATCCGGCTGGAGAAGACCGCCGCGACCAGGACCAGGATGACTGATGTAGCCGCCAGAGCGACCGCCCGCCCTCGCGGGCTCAGGCGATTCAAGTTTGGACTGCGCCTTGGACGATCCGTCGCACGGGTTGCTTGGCGCCGACCCATGCGATGCCTACTAACGCCAACCAGAGTGTTGCGGGGTAGACCAGATCCAGTTGGTTGACTACATACCCGAAAGGGATGCGGAGCAACGGAGTGTAGCTCGCCAGGTAAGCGACTCCGGCGGCAGCTCGATTCCAGCGCGCGACTGCCAGCAGCGCGGGGATCAACAACACGTAATGGATTTCTTGCGCATACGGGGTGAGAAGGAACCAGCCGGCCATGGCTAGAGCCGGACCAGTCGCAGAGGTCTTGAATCGAGCACAACCGAATGCAGTGCCGCACATGACCAGCAGGCCGAGCAAAAGCTTAGCTGAGGCTTCCAATCCCAGTACGCCGCTCAGCTTCCAGAGATTGACAGCCAGGTAGTCGGCCGGCGGAGCAGCGAGGGAGAAGCCAACATAGCGGAGCGGCCAATCCAAACCAAACAGCACAGATGCCGACACCATAGAGACCAGCATCAGCGATAAGGCTGCCAGCTTCTCCCGCAGGCGCCAGCGCCACGCGAGCCAGACCAGATAGGGGATGAGGGGCAGCAGGTTGATCGGCTTTAAGGATGCCAGCCATAGTCCAACGGCGAGAGCCCACGGACGCCGCTTGGTCACCGCCCACCAGCTGAGGCCAAGCCCCAGTAACGACACACCATCTAGATTGCCCCGGATGAGCAGCATGATTACGAAAAATGGGGTTGCCGCCAGCACCCAGATCCAGCTGCGCAGGCCGCGGCCGAAGGTGGCCAATGCCCATACGATGCCGATCAGCCCGAGCACATTGATGATGGCCTGCCCGAGGGCTGGATCGAATAACGTGGTAGGCGCCAGCAGCAGCAGTGACCAAGGCGGAAAGTAGAAACCCTTCGCTCCGGCGTCGTAGAGCCGCGAGTTTCCGGCCAGCCACTGTTGGGCCGCGGGTCGAAGGTAGTAGGTGTAGTCGTTCGGCCCGGTACCGACGATCGTTGCCAACAGGGCTACCAGGCCGGCCAGGCCGAGTGCAATCAGCAGCGGGCTGAACCAGCCGCGGTGCGCCGAACCAGCAAGCTTCACTCGAAACGGGCGGGCCAGCCAGTTGGTCAGCGATTCGGTTGTTGTGCGGCTTGAGGCTAACTCGTAGCTGACGTCCGGCACAGTGCTGCGAGCCAAAATCCCCCAACTCTCGTGCGATAAGACCCCAATATGCAGAGGATCATAACACCGCTGGAAGCGGTGCCAGTACGGGGGCTCGGCCCAGTATCGTTGCTCAGGCCCCGCCCGGACCGTACAGCGCTGGGTCGGCAGGAGTGTTGCCGGAGGGATCGAAGACGTAGACCCAGGTTCCCACTTCGGCAAAGTGGAAGATCCAATTGGCGTCGACCGGCGCCAGGTTGACACAGCCGCGGGAAGTCGGTGTGCCGAACTTGGCATGCCAGTAGGTCCCGTGCAGTGCCCGCGATTGATCGAAGTATAGAACCCAGGGCACGTCTTCCAGGAAGTAGAAGTCGCCGTCCGCCCCTGGCAGACCGCCAGTCATATTGTCGACGTCGAGCTTGGCCCACACTTCGAACAAGCCCGGTTGAGTCCAGAAACCGCTGCGACCGCTGGATATCACGGTCGCAAAGACCAGATTGCCGTCCTGGTAGGCAGCCAGGGTCTGCTCGTACAGGTTGACCGAGATCCACTGGTTTGCGTCGAGGCCCGGCGGCGGGGTGGGATCCGGATCGACCACCGCCAGCAACCGCTGTTCGATCCACTGATCCTTTCCAATCATGTACCAGTCCAGCTCATCGACATGTTGCTTGTCGTAGACCTGCACCACAGAGTGGCGCGTGAAGCACCGCCCGTTGCGGAAGTCAGGATCCTTGCCCGGCGCATTGGAGGTGCAGGTGCCGCCAGCGATGATCCAGGCAAACGGCCGGTCGGGCGTTCGCGAGAACTGGAGTCCGGGCGAACTAGGGAGCTGCACCCGGCTGACCTGGCTACCGCGCACGTAGCCGGCAGGGGTGCTGTAGACGGTAGAGCCCCCGCTCTCGATCCGGTCCAAATAGCGAAAGTAGACGAAACCCCCGTGCATCGAAGAGGTGCCGCCGCCTCCCCCCAATGCATCACTCACGCTGGAGTACAGGCTGGTGCCATCGGATCCGGCCTTCAGATAGTCAAAGGGAACGTACTCTAACGCCGGATCGATCGAGGCGATGGGGAGCGGTTTGGGAGGATAAAGCCCCAGCCGGGCCAGATCCAGCAGCCGGGCACCTGGACCATACTGCGGGCAGAGCTGCGGCTGGCGGAGTTGGAGGCGCGGCGCACACACGTAGTCGCCGCCTTGTGTCGGCTGCGGCAGCGTGCCCTGCTGTCGGGCTGCAAACGCAGTCAACAGTCCAGCGACCAAGGCGGTGATCAGTGAGCTCGACATGGGCCCCCATTATAGGCGGCGGGCAGCTGCCGCAGATTGGGACGGCCCGGGCGGGCCAGGTCGCACATCTGTCGGTTGGCCCACATGCAGCTAGTGTTTCGCCTGGATGTCCTGTGATGCCCGCTCGAGAAAGCTATCCACGGACATCGAGCCCAGGTCTTCCTCGCTCCGCAACCGAACCGATACCCGCCCGGCCTCCACCTCCCGGTCGCCAACCACCAGCATGTAGGGCACCTTCTGCAGCTGCGCGTCTCGGATCTTGGCGCTCATGCGGTCGCTGCGCTCGTCGACCTCCACCCGCAAGCCCGCCTCCCGCAACCGCTCCGCGACGTCCGCTGCGTACTCCAAATGCCGGTCGGCGATCGGGATCAGCGTGGCTTGGACCGGAGACAGCCAGACCGGAAAAGCCCCGGCGTGGTGCTCGATCAGCGTGCCAAAGAAACGCTCCATGGCGCCCATGAGCGCCCGGTGGATCATGTAGGGTTGGTGCTCCTGCCCGTCCTCGCCGACGAAGCTCAGTCCAAACCGCTCCGGCAGCAGGAAGTCGAACTGGATGGTCGAGAGCTGCCACTCGCGTCCCAGCGCGTCCTCCACCTTCAGATCGATCTTCGGTCCGTAGAAGGTCGCCTCGCCCTCGTCGATCTGGTAGGGCAGGCCGGAGCGCTCAAGCGAGGCTTGCAGCGCCCGCGTCGGTGCCTCCCACTGCTCCGGCGCGCCGGCGGCCTTCTCGGGATTGCGAGTCGAGAGGTAGGCGTGGATCTCATCGAACCCGAAGGCGCGCAAGATGTTCAGGCTGAACTCCAGCACCTTGTCGATCTCCTCCGGCATCTGATCCGGTCGACAGAACAGGTGCGCGTCGTCCTGGGTCAGGCCGCGTACTCGCAGCAATCCGTGCAGCACGCCGCTGCGCTCGTAGCGGTAGACCGTTCCCCACTCGGCATAACGCAGCGGCAGATCGCGGTAAGAACGGGTCTGGCTCTTGTAGATCTGGATGTGGAACGGGCAGTTCATCGGCTTCAGGTAGTATTGTTGCTCGTCGAGCTCGATCGGCGGATACATGTACTCGGCGAACCATTCCAGGTGTCCGCTGGTCTGCCACA
>CAZGCX010000158.1:0-6034 GCA_964524585.1 uncultured Anaerolineaceae bacterium | reverse complement strand
GGAACACGAGCGCGGAGGATCCTTGACCTTGGTACCGGCTCCGGATGTGTGGCCGTAAGCCTGGCCCTGGAATTGCCCGAGGCGTCGGTGCTGGCGACCGATCGATCGCTGGCGGCGCTGCAAATGGTGCAAGTCAATGCCCGACGATATGGCGTTTCGAACAGGGTGATGCTGATCGCTGCCGACTTGCTAGCGGCGCTCGACGTTCGGTTCGAGCTGATCTGCGCCAATCTGCCCTATATCCCGAGCGGCCGGCTCATCGACCTGGAAGTTGCGCGCCACGAGCCGCGAGAAGCGCTGGACGGCGGCCCGGATGGGATGCAGTTGATCCGTCGGGCGCTGGCCGACCTGCCTCGGGTGCTGGCAAAGGACGGCGCGGCACTATTCGAGATTGATGCAGCGCAGGCGGATGTGGCAGCTCAGCTGGCTCAAACCACTTTCCCGTCAGCCGCGATTCGGACCGAAACTGACCTTGCTGGCCACCAGCGGCTGCTGGTCATTGAGAATGGTTGAGACCCGAATCATCGCCGAAGGTAACCCCGACGCGGTTGCCACCGCAGCCGAGGTGTTGCGGCGCGGTGGACTAGTGGCGCTTCCGACGGATACCGTCTACGGGTTGGCGGCCGATGTTTGGAATCCGGAGGCCGTGGCCCGACTGTTCGCGGTCAAGGGCCGCCCCGAGCTCAAGGCCATTCCGGTGCTGCTTTCCGATGCAGGGGATCTGCTGCGGGTTGCTCGGCCGCAATCAGAGCTGGTCATGGAACTCGCCCGGGTCTTCTGGCCAGGCCCGCTCACCCTGGTGCTCCGGCGGCTGCCCGGAATCCCAAGCCAGGTCAGCCTGGATGACACCCTCGGGGTGCGGGTGCCCGATCATTCCGTGGCCCAGGAGCTGCTGGCTGAAACCGGACCGCTGGCAGTAACTTCCGCCAACCGCTCAGCCGGGCCGAACACACTGGAAGCAGACGCGGTGCGTGAGGCGCTCGGCGGACGGATCGAGCTGATTCTGGACGGCGGGCGCACCCCGGGCGGAGTGCCTTCGACAGTGGTTGACTGCACTTCCGACTCCCTGCAAGTGCTGCGGGAGGGACCGATCGAGTTGGCCGAGATCGAGCGTTCAATCCAACGCTTTCGCGCATCAGAACACCGTAGGCAATCCTCGCGCGCCTAGTTCCAATTCGAGATGTACCAGCGCATGTAGTCTTCCAGATGAAGCGACCAATACAGCGGCTCGTGGTAGCCGGCAAACTGCGTGAACTGATACTCGGCGTTCAGCTCATCGAGCTGTTCGGTCAGGTCTTGCACCGAAAAGCGCAGCGGATCGCGGTCTCCAATATCGATCCATAGCCGGGGTTTGGGCCCGGCCTGAATCCAACCGGCCAGGTTGAACAAATCTGGCACCAGCACCGCCGGGCTGTGCAATCCGACTGCGCCGAACAGATCGGAATGACCCATTCCGATCCGCAGCGCCCACCCGCCGCCGCGAGAAATCCCGCCGATCGCCCGCAAGGCCCGATCCGGGCTCCCGCCGTACTCGGCCTCAATGAAAGGCACCAGGTAATCGACGATCGTGGACTCGTATTCCAGGCCGAGCCGCTCCCAAGGCATTACGATCAAGAATGGCTGAGCAACCCCCAGTCGGATTAGCTGTTCGGCAACTTCGTCGGCCCCTAAATCGTCCCATTGGCTGTCGGTATAGGACAGGCCGTGCAGCAGGTACAGCGTGGGGAGTCGGCCGAACGATCGCTCAACGCAAGCCGGGATGTAGATCCGATAAGGCAGGCTGCGCGGAAGGTCCGGATCGATCAGCTCGGATTGCAGTATGCTGCCCTGCTCATCGGCGCAGCCCGGAGTCGCGGTCGGCGGCAGCGGTGTGGCAGTCGAAGTGCCCGTGGGCGGTACTGGGCTGGGAGAGGGCACGCTGGTCGCGCTGGGTGGGGCGGTCCCGGTCGGCTGACGAGACGGTTGGACGCTGCAGGCAGCCGCACCAAGACAAACCAGAGCCACCAATGCGTTACGAGTTTGGGTCAATGGCATGCGGGCGGGATTATAGCCGTCGGCCGTCGGTGGTCCTGAACCTGATTGGCAAATCGAACTGCCCGAGTACAATCGCTGAGCCTGGTCTTGGCGGGGTCGTGAAGAGCCACAGTCCGCGTTCGACATTGGATGAAGAGACTCGGATCATCAACGATGATCTGCTGCGTATGCACCGCCTGGTAGACGAGGCGATCGTGCGTTCCCTGGATAGCCTCAAACGTCGAGACCATACCGTCGCCCAACAGGTCATCGACGATGACGAGCAGATCAACCGGTTGCGCTTCAAGATCGAGGAGGCCTGCTTGGCGTTGATTGCCACCCAGCAGCCAGCGGCCAGTGACCTGCGGGCGGTCATCGCAGTAATGCACATTGTGGTCGAAATGGAACGCATGGCCGACCACGCGACCGGGATCGCCAAGACCGTGATCCTGATGGGCGATGAACCGCTGCTCAAGCCGCTGATCGATATCCCTCGCATGGCGGAGCTGGCCCGCGACATGCTCAGCCAAAGTCTGGTCGCCTATGCCAATCGGGATGCGGCCAAAGCCCGGCAGATCGCACTGCGGGACGATGAGATGGATGGTCTCTATCGAGCGGTATTCGACGAGCTGGTCGAAATCATGTCCCGTACCCCGGACAGCGCTAGCCGGGCGACCTATCTCTTGTGGTGCGCCCACAACCTGGAGCGAATTGGCGACCGGGTCACCAACATCGCCGAGCGGGTAGTGTTTGTCACCACTGGGGACATGCAAGAGCTCAACTTGTAGGCAGTGGGCCCTGGCGAGACGAGCGACGGCGGCCGTACAAGCAATGCATTGGCAAGGCAGCGACGCCGGATTGATCCACGAAGGTATAATCCAAACACAATCGATTTACGACCTTCGGGGCAGGGTGAGGGCGATAGCCCAATTCCCGATCGGCGGTACAGCCCGCTAGCGCATCTGCGCAGGATCCGGTGAGACTCCGGGGCCGACGGTAAAGTCCGGATAGGAGAAGGTACACTCCTCGGCGCAGGACCGATTCTGCGACCCCGAATGCTGTTTTGTTCGGGGTCGTTTTAATCTGAAGGCGTCTTGCGATGGTGATTTGTGCCTGCCGATCCGGGGCTGGTCGTCACCCTCCGCCCCCCGGGACAACGAAACGTGTCCAAAGACCGATCCTTTCTGATTCAATCGATTCCGTTGCTTGCTTTGCTGTTGGCCGTTGCGGCGTGGGAGGCGGTTTCCCGTTGGAGTGGACTACCGCGGTTCATCCTCCCTCCGCCAGGCGCCGTGCTGCGGCGGTTGGGCGCCGCATTGGCGGATGGAACCTTGCTGCGGCACAGCGCCGCCACCCTCTCGGAGGTCGTGATCGGCCTGACGCTCGGGCTGGCAGTGGCTACCGTGCTGGGATATGGGCTCGGCAAGTCGGCGGTCCTGGAGCGAGCGCTCTCGCCCTACATCGTGGCCTCGCAGTCGATCCCGATTGTGGCGGTTGCTCCGCTGCTGGTGATCTGGTTCGGGCCAGGCCGTCTCTCCAAAGTGCTGATTTGCGCACTCATCGTCTTCTTTCCGGTACTGGTGAACACCGTGGTTGGAGTCCGTTCGGTGCCGGCCGAGCTGTACGAGCTCATGCGGTCGCTGCGTGCCTCGCGCGCCCAAACTTTCACCAAGCTGGAGGTGCCGGCTGCCATGCCGGTGTTGCTGGGTGGTCTAAAGATCGGCGCCACGTTGTCGGTCATTGGGGCAGTGATCGGCGAGTTTGTAGGCGCCGACCGTGGGTTGGGTTTCCTGATCAACATCGGAGATGGGTTATATGACACGCCACTGGTATTCGTGGCGGTATTAACCCTGGTGGTGATGGCCCTGGCGCTGTATGCCGCGGTTGCCGCGCTGGAGCGACGGGTATTGCGGTGGCGGACGTTCGAAACATGATCGCGCGCCGTACAGTGCTGTTGGCAATGTGGTTGGGGCTGGCTGCCTGCGGAATCCGGGCGGATGCAACCACTGACTCAGGAGCGAACCCAACCGCGCCCTCGCCGGGCACCGAGGCCGCGCCCGGCGAGGGTGTGATGCAGGGCGCTGAGACCGCCGGGCCGATTGCCGGACTCACCCACTTCCGGCTGCCGATGGGCTACGTACCCAACGTGCAGTTCGCTCCGTTCTACCTTGCGGACCAGCGAGGCTACTTCGCCGCCGAGGGGATCCAGATCGAGTTCGACTATTCGTTCGAGACGGACGGGGTGAAGCTGGTTGGGGCTGGAGAGCTGCCGTTTTCGTTGGTGTCCGGAGAGCAAGTGTTGCTGGCCCGGGCGCAAGGCCTGCCGGTCGTTTACGTAGCGGCCTGGTGGAACGCATTCCCCATCGCAGTGGCGGCGCCGCAAGGAACAGGCATCCTCCGGCCGAGCGATCTGGTCGGGAAGCGGATCGGCATTCCGGGCACCTTTGGCGCCTCCTACGTGGGGCTGCGGGCGCTGCTGTTTGCGGATGGCGTGAGCGAATCCGATCTGATGCTTGATTCGATCGGCTTCAACCAGGTGGAAGTTTTGGCTGCCGGCCAGGCCGACGCAGTGGTGGTCTATGTCAACAACGAGCCGCTGCAACTCGGCGCCCGCGGCATTCCGGTGGATCTGATCCGCGTGGCCGACTATGTGGAACTTGCGTCGAACGGCGTGCTGACGAGCGAACAGACGCTGCGCGATCGACCTGAGCTGGTACGAGGGATGCTGCGGGCCGCGCTGCACGGCCTACAAGACGCCATCGACGATCCAGCCAGCGCCTTTGCGGTCTGCCTGGAATACGTAGAAGGCCTGCGGGCACTCGGCACCGACGATCAGGAATTGCAGCGCCGCGTGCTGGAGGCAAGCATTGAATTCTGGCGCAGCGACCGGCTCGGATACTCTGAGCCTGCCGCTTGGAGCAACATGCAGTCGGTATTGATCGACATGGGGCTGCTTGAGCAAACCCAGGACTTATCGGCGGCCTACACCAACGAGTACTTGCCATGAGTGGCCGGCCACTGCTTGAGGTAGCCGATCTCTCGATGACCTATGAGAACGGCAACCACGCCCTGGAGGCGGTTTCGTTTGCTGCGGAGCGCGATTCGTTCGTCTGTGTGGTCGGTCCGTCGGGCTGCGGCAAGAGCACCCTTTTGCGGTTGATCGGTGGACTGCTGACACCAACAGGCGGGGAGGTGCGCTTCGAAGGCCAGGCCGTGCAGGGGCCGAGGCGGCGAATCGGCTTCCTGTTTCAACATGCGAATCTGATGCCGTGGCGAAGTGCGTTGGACAACGTGGCCTTGCCATTGGAGCTGCTCGGAATGAACTCGGGCAAGGAGCTCTCTCGTGCGGCTGGCATGCTGGACCTGGTTGGCCTTCAGGGTTTCGGTGACACCCTGCCGCGAGACCTCTCGGGAGGCATGGCGCAGCGGGTGGCGATCGCCCGGGCACTGGTGCACGATCCAGAGTTGTTGCTGCTGGATGAACCGTTTGGGTCGCTGGATGCCTTGACCCGCGAACGGATGGCGTTTGAGTTGCTGCGCATCTGGAATTCCCGGACAGTGAGTGTGGTGATGGTGACCCACTCCATCCAAGAAGCAGTGTTGCTGGCAGATCGAGTACTGGTGCTGAGCCCACGGCCCGGCCGGCTGGTGCTGGACTTGCCGTCGTCGCTTGAGCGGCCGCGCCGGTTGGACATGGCACACACGGCGGATTTTGGCCGGATGGTCGAGCAGGTTCGGGCCGCGATCGGACCAATTTGAGTCATCAGCTGGACAAGAAAAGGGCGGCTCATTGAGCCGCCCTTTTGTTTGTCAGTTTGGAGCCTTGCCACCCGGGTCGCTGTGTGACGGTCGCTCGCCTGAGGGTCAGCCCTTCTTCTGTGGGCTGTTCTCTTGCAGATCCCCGGACAGCTCAATCCGATTTACAATCGGTTGCCGGTCGTGTTCGGCATCGTCGGCCGTCTCGGTTGTGGCCTTGCCGCAATCGCCTGGGCAAGCGGATTCCGGCTTGTTGGACTCGTAG
>CAZGCX010000157.1:0-6142 GCA_964524585.1 uncultured Anaerolineaceae bacterium | reverse complement strand
AGGCTGACGACCAGTTGATCATAGACGCCGGCCAGATTGAGCAACTCCGGATTGGTGTAGTCGACATCCAGTTCTCCACCAATCCATTCGACATGGCCGTCGCGGTTCAGGTTGAGGGCCTGTTCTCGATCGGCGGCGGTCAGCCACACCTGATAGGCGTATCCCTGCTGTGGCGGTGGAACGTTCGCCAGCCGAAGCTCCAGCGAACTGTCACGCACGAAGGCGTACCCGGCTGGTCTGACCTCAGCCGCGGTCGGAGCCGGTGATCCAGCTGCGGCGGTTGGCACAACCGGCTGGGTCGAAGAGGACTGGCCGCTCGAAACGGTGGCTGGCTGCCGGGTAGCCTGGCTGGCTTGACGCACCATTCGGCTGCCGAGTACGGCTCCGGCGCCCAGCACCCCGACCGCCAGCACGATCCCCAGCCCAACGCCGACGGTCCGGCCGACGCTCCGTCTGCCAGCCCACGGAGTGGAGGCTTGCGCTGAGGCCAGCAGGACTTGCGTGTGGCGCACCTCCTGCGCTTCGGCGCTCGGTAGTGCCGAAATCGCCGCCTGCAGCTCAGTCGCCATCAGGCCGGCCCTACCGAAGCGCTGCTCCGGATCTTTGGCGAGTGAGTTATCTACGACTTTCCGGATCGTGGGCGAAACACCCAGGAGCACTGGCGGATCCTCGTGCACATGTTTGTAGAGGATCGAGGCTGGGGTATCCGTCGGGTCGAATGGCAGCTTTCCCGCCAGGATCTCGTACAGGATCACCCCTAGCGAGTAGATATCTGAGCGGGCATCCACCGCTTCGCCGCGGACTTGCTCGGGGCTCATATAGGCCGGCGTACCGAGGATGGTGCCGGAAGCGGTCGGCGTGGTCGAGGTTGCGATGCGCGCCACCCCGAAGTCAGTGAGCACTGGTTCGACATCCCCCGCCAATGGCGCCCCCGGATCGATCGGCTGGCGACCGGCACGCAGGATGATGTTGGCGGGTTTGACATCGCGGTGCACGATACCGCGCTGATGAGCGTAATCCAAGGCGCCGGTGAGCGAGACCATCAGCCGGCCGACGGTCTCGAGCGGCAGGCTCCGTCCCAGTCCGTGCAAACTGCTCAGGTAATCTGAAAACGCCATGCCCTCCAGCAGCTCCATCACGATGTACGGCCGTTCGTCGATCACGTCGAAATCGTTGACTTGCACGATATTGGGGTGACGCAATGCGGCGACCGCCTGCGCCTCGTCGCGAAAGCGGCGCCGCAGGTCCGAGTCGAGCGTCATATGAGCATGCAACAGCTTGACCGCCATCGGCCGATTGAGCGTGGTGTGGCGGCCGAGGTACACGTCCGCCATGCCGCCGCGGCCGATCAGTCGCTCGATCCTGACTTTGCTGAGGACCCTACCGATCCATGGTTCCAATCAAACCCCTCACCGGTTTTCAGAGTTCCGTCCAAGAATATACCCGGCCAGCATACCCCGGCTCGGCTGAAATCTCCAGTTACCTCGAAGGGCGATCAGCGGGGACGACTCTTGCACCGCTGTTCTGGTGTTGTAGGGCTGCCGATCCCGGTAGCGCGATCGGGCGATTGAGACCGGCGCGATCATCGGCACGCCGGCCTACATGAGCCCGGAGCAAGTGCAAGGCGATGGAACGGTAGACGCCTTCACCGACATCTACTCCCTGGGGATCATCGCGTTCGAGATGCTCACCGGCCACCAGCCGTTCAGCGCTGACAGCCCCACCCGGCTGATGATGAGGCACGTTTTGGATCCGATCCCCGACTTGCAAAAGTTCAACCCCGACTTGCCGCTGGCCGCGCAGAACGTCATCGAGCGTGCCATGGCAAAGGACAAGCAGCAGCGCTACCCGACCGCAACCCCAGAATACGTCTGGTTGGTGGTTTCAGACGGCGCACGCTGCCGCACTGGACCCAGCCGCGGCTTCCCCACCTTCGGATTCCTGGTCGCCGGCGACCTGGTTCAGGCCCATGGCCGCAATGACGAAGCGAGCTGGTGGTGGGTGGAAATGCCGGATGGATCGGGTCGCTGTTGGGTGTCGGCTGCACTGGTCAGTGAACCAGTCTCGCCCTTTGTTCCGCCGGAAACACCGATCGACATCTCGACGCCAAGCCCATAGTCATCTGAAGCATGCTGGTCGACCCTGGTCCAGAGTCCGGCCGCCGGGATTCGAACCGGATCCGCCCGAGCCTTGCGGCTGTCGGTCGCTTGAGATGCTTAGTCGGCCCCGGCCAGCGTGCAGCCAAGATTGAGTTCCAGGAGCAAGTCGTAGCCCGAAACGGCCGCGTCGGCGGCGAACTCAAAACGCAGCACGGGATCTGCAAAGGCTGGGACCCGGGGGCTTCCCTTCCAATCCCCGGCCTGGATGTCCGTCGCCGGCAGGTTGTCTCCCTGATTCCAGATCAGCGCTCCATCGAGGCGCACTTTCTTGAGTTGCGAATTCTCAGACGGCCAGTCCAAAGTCAGCTCGTTCAACGCCAATTCCACTGGGCTTCCGTTTTCGATTTGCCAGTCGGCCGACTTCCCGGCGACGGTGAGGCTCCCAAGCGACAGAGCCGGGCAGACGTCCGGGGTGGAGGTCGGAGGCGGCATGCTGGTCGGAGTCGGACCCAACACGCTGGTGGGGGTAGGCGACGAGCCGGGCGTAAAGGACGGTACCGCAGTGGCAGTGACAGCCGCGGTGGGAGCGGCGGAAGGCAACTGGCTGGGAGTCGGCGTTGGAAAGGCCAGGCCGGTCGCCAGCGCCAACGGCGTAAGCTGCAGCGCCGGAAGCGTAGGATCGAATTGGGAGTCGTCAGGCGTGGGAGTCTGGCCAATGGCTCCTGGCTGGGTGGGTTCACCATAGCCTGCCATCAATGTGGCAGCCACCGCGGTCTGAACCTGCTCGGCCCGCACCAGATCGGCTCGAGAGCCAGCTAGCTCAGTTGACATGGCCTCGATCGTTCCGGCCAGAACCAATTGCTGGGTCGCATCGAGGCCAGAGGCACGCTCCGGGCCAGGTGCGAGACCAATGGCGCGGGCGGCAGCGAGGGCAGGCATGATCAGCAGGAATGCCATGATCAGTCCGGCGGCTTGCTCCAGCCTGCGTCTGAGACCGGTCTGCTTGGCCGGGTCTTTAGGCAGTGCCATCGTCGCCAGTACCGGCGTCGGCAGCGCGATCTTCGGCGCCGGGTTTGAGTCCGGATCCAGTGAATGGGCTAGTGCCGCTCGAAATGTGCGGCTCATTTCGGCAACCGAATCAAAACGGTCGAGAGGGTCCTTGGCGGTGGCCTTCAGAATCACTTGCTCTACCGCTTCCGGCACATTGGGGCTGGCCGCACGCGCTAAGGGCAGCGGTTCGTTGATGTGCTTCAGCGCCACGGCAATCGGCGTCTCGGCCTCGAACGGTAGTTGCCCGGTAGTCAGCTCAAATAGGATCACGCCCAGTGAGTACTGGTCGGACCGCGGAGAGGCCTTTTCGCCGCGGGCCTGTTCGGGCGACATGTAGGCCGGCGTCCCGACCAACATCGAACCGGTCAGGCTGGCACCACGTTCTTGCAACTGAGCCAGACCAAAGTCGGCCAGCAAAGCATTTCCATCCTCGTCCAGCAGGACATTGGATGGTTTGACGTCCCTGTGAATCACACCCTGCGCGTGGGCGAAGTCCAGCGCCCGCGCGATTTGTTGGATCAGCCGTTCGCCTTCCCGAGGGCGTACCGGCCCGGCCCGAAGGCGATCGGTCAGGGTTCCTACCCGCAGAAAAGGCATCACAAGGTAGGCATACCCGTCCTGCTCCCCATAGTCTTCGACCGGCATGATGTGGGGGTGTTTGAGCTTGCGGAGCACTTCCGCTTCGCGCCGAAACCGCTGTCGGAACTTCGGGTCGTGTGACAGTTGAGGCGCCACCAACTTGAGTGCCACGATTCGATCGCTTTGCGTGTCGCGGGCGCGAAAGACCGCGGCCATGCCGCCGCGGCCAACTTGCTCCAGGACCTGATAGGGTCCGATTCGCTTCCTCGTCACTTCCATCATTAGTAGGTCATAGATCCGACCTTGAGCCTGCTGAGTCTGGCATCCCCGGCACCCGCACCAGGCGGCTGAGATCCGGGCAGCGCCGAATGAGAATAGACGGGCCGGATGTCAGCCGCCATCGCTGATCGGATCAGGTCAATCCTTCGGCTTGGGGCCGCCTTTGCCATGAGCACCGCGCAGTGCGGCGCGGACGCAGTTCCAGTCGCCATTGCAGCTCACATTCAGCAGCGACCACACTTCGGATTCATCGACCCCGTACTGTCTGGCTAACCTCGAGGCGGTAGCTGAGTCGCGATCCGGGTGGTTCTGATTCTCTTGATGCTGGTTGCCGCCCGACTGATGAGCCCCGGTTTCCAGCACGCCCAGCCAGTCTCCGTCGTCGGCCTGCCGCATGGCTTGCTGGATTTCGCCCCAGCTGTGGCCGGACTCGTGCGCCTGGGCGACTTGCTCCCAGTCGCTGCCGGTGCGCTCGGCGACCCGGGCGGCGTGCTCGATCTGCTGCAGCGAACTTTTGTCGGCAAGATACTGGTCCAGAGTGGCTGAATCGAGATTGAACTGCTCAACTGCCCGGTAGTAACGCCCCAGCTCGCCGGGCGACATGCCGTCTTGCAACTTGCCCAAGGCTTCATCGAATTCTGCCCCATAGCGCGTCACGGCCTGCACGGCGTGCCGAATATCACCGACACCGGCGTCGCCGTTGACCACCAGGTCAAACAGCTCCCGCACGCCAATCTGGTCCAGTGCTTCGGCAAACCGACTGAGCTGCACCAACCCACCCCACCCGTTCTGATTCAGGTGCCAATCTCGGATCTCTTCCCAGCTCAGTTCCTGAATCGTCTGGGTCAGTTTGTAGGCGTGCCACATGCGGCCGAAGCCAAGGTGAGAGCCGGTCAGTCCGCCCAGAAAGATGTCGTAAATGTCCAGGCATGTGTAGAGCGATTCCGCCTGATCCGGAAACAGGGAGTTGACTGCGTCGGCGATGCGCTGTGCCATAGGATGGCAGACCTCAGCTTCGGGGTCCACCACGACCACTGGAAGGGTAGCTTCGGCCGTCATGTCGCAAGCGTCGGTGACCCGCACGCTCGCGGCGTACTTACCCGCTTCGCTGTATTCAAAACTCAGGCTTGCTTGACTTGGATCGGAATTGTCATCGGCCTGGCCATCGCCATCTAAATCCCACTCGTATCTGTATGGTGGGGTTCCGCCGCTCACCTCGGCGGTGAACAGCGCCGAGGCCTGCCCGCCAACCAACTCGAGCAGTGGCGGGAAGGGGTCGCTATTCAGCGTGACGACCGGCCCGTCCACGATGACGGTCCCAGTCGCATGCGCATTGAGTCCGTTTGCATCGGCCGCAACCAGTGTCCAGTCATAGGCGCCGACAGCTGGATAGCGGTGATCGCGCCCCACCGGTTCATCGGCCTCCTGCAGCTGAGAATCAGATTCGGCATCGCCATAGTCCCAGCTCAGCTGATAGGGAAGCAACCCGCCTGAAGCCATGGCCTGGAAGCTGGCGAGATCGCACTCGACGGTAACCTCCACGGTGAGGTCGAGATCGTCTGCGGCGAAGGCCACCACCGGAAGCCACACAAGGGTGATGACGACAGTTGCGGAAATCAGTCGACGAAGCTTCATGGTTAACCCCTTCCCGGATTCCATCGGATTTCGCATCGCCAAGCGGAGGCGACCGCACCGGTACACAGGCAAACGAGAAAGGGCGAGACCCGTTACAGTATCCGGGAGCCGGTCGGCTAGGAACTCGGAGCTATGACTGTCACAGCACAGGCCCGATACCATCCGATGAGATTCGATGCTTGCGATCACAGACTCACCGACTGACCACTGTAACGGTGTGCCGAGGCCATCGTTGTCATGACCAGGACTGAAGGTTCGGGCGCGACCGATGCAGAGCTCATTGCTCGAGCCAAGCGTGGTGAGGTTGAGGCCTTCGGCGAGCTGTATCAGCGCTACCTCGATCCGATATACCGATACCTCCGATCGCGGGTCGAGTCGGATGCCGATGCGGAGGACTTGTGTGAGGTTGTGTTCTTGCGATCGTTTGAAGCGTTGAATCGATATGAGGACCGTGGACATCCATACTCCGCGTTCCTGTACCGACTGGCTCGCAATCTGCT
>CAZGCX010000156.1:0-6153 GCA_964524585.1 uncultured Anaerolineaceae bacterium | reverse complement strand
GCTCGAGGCGCGGGCACGTGAGTCTTCACGCCAGCGATTATTCGGCACGGCGCCATGACCGCGTTATGATTGCCCCTCCTAGGAATCTGCTGCCGAAACTACCAGGCCGACCGAAGGGATCTGGCCGCCGGCGCCACACTACGCGGAGATGGTTGCCCGAGGCTCGGAGGCTGACTGATGACTACAGACATCGCACTGACTCTGCTGATCATCCTGGCTGCCTTAATCCTATTCGCGACCGAAAAGCTGCGCGTCGATGTGATCGCGCTGTTGGTCCTGATTACGGTCGGGCTGCTGCGGCTGGTCCCGCCCAAGGAGCTCTTTTCCGGCTTTTCAAACTCGGCGGTCATCACCGTCTGGGCAGTCTATATGGTGTCCGGTGGGTTGTTCAGGACCGGTGTCGCAGACGCCATGGGCCGCGCCATTCTCAAGGTTGCTGGAACAAGCGAAGCGCGCCTGATCGCGGTCATTATGCTGACCGTTGGGCTGATGTCCGCCTTTATGAACAATGTGGGCGCGACCGCAATGCTGCTGCCGGCGGTGGTCGGAATCTCGCGGCAGACGAAGGTGCCGGTGTCAAAGCTGCTGATACCGCTCGCTTTCGCTTCCTTGCTGGGCGGGGCAATGACTCTGATCGGAACGCCGGCCAACATCCTGGCGACCGGAATCCTTGCCGAGCGGGGGCTGAGAACATTCGAATTCTTCGAATTCACACCAATGGGAGCGGTCATCCTCACCACGGGCGTGCTCTACATGACGCTGATCGGCCGACACCTGCTGCCGGTCCGGGAAGGGGCCCACCAGAAAACAGATGCTTATCATCTTCGCGACTACGTGACCGAGGTCCGCGTTTCTCCGGTTAGCCCCCTGATTGGAAAGACGCTGTTCGAGTCCCGGCTCGGTCAGGACTATGATCTCACGGTGCTGGCGATCCAGCATGAGAACGGGGAGCAGCCGGCGCTGAACCGCGATACTCAGATCCGGGCTGGGGACTTGTTGGTGGTTGAGAGTTCAGTCTCCGATCTGATGACCGCCCGCCAATCGGTGGGATTGACCGTGGAGGCGGAACGCAAACTGGATGTCGAAATCCTAGAACCGGGGGACATTCAGGTTATCGAAGCCACGCTGGCGCCGAGCTCGCATATCGTTGGCCAGAGTCTGCGCGACGTGCGTTTCCGCGATCGGTACGGCTTCACCGCCCTGGCAATCTCGCGACATGGGGAGGTGATCACCGAGCGACTGCGTGACGTGCCGCTGCAGTTCGGAGATGCGCTGCTGCTGCAAGGACCGCTACGACGGGTTGCAGATCTGCAGGAAGGCGGGGACTTCCTGGTATTGGAGCCGATCGAGACTCAACAGCTCCGCCGCGAAAAGGCTCCGATTGCGGTCGGGGCGCTGCTGCTGGCGATCGGCCTCGCAATTTTCGCGGGAATGGAGATCTCGCTGGCCATGGTCATCGCCGCAACGATCATGGTCCTCTTGCGGGCGCTGACGATCGAAGAGGCTTATCAAAGCGTGGACTGGCGAACGGTGTTCCTGGTGGCGGGCATGCTCCCACTCGGTCTGGCAATGGAGGCCACCGGCACTGCGCGCTTCCTGGCGGACCAGATTTTGGGCATGTTCGGGCCACTTGGGCCGGTGGCTACGCTCGCGGGGGTGTATCTATTGGCTGCCATAATCACCCAGCCGATGTCGAATGCAGCAGCGATCGTTTTGATTGTGCCGATCGGGGTCGACACCGCGATCGGTCTTGGCGCCGATTACAAAACCTTCACCATGGCGGTCGTCATTGGGGCGGCCACCAGCTTCCTCTCGCCAGTGGGGCACAAGGCCAACGTTCTGATCTTTGGCCCCGGGGGCTACAAGTTCACCGACTACGCCCGGGTGGGGGCGATTCTGACCGTCGCCCTGCTTGTCGTTTCGATGGTCTTTCTTCCGATCTTTTGGCCGCTGTTCCCCTGAGCCGCTATTACAGATTCAGCCACCATGCTCCAGCGCCGCCCGCCGCGCCTGCTGCACATACTCCAACGACTGGTGGCGGAAGTAGGTGTTGTACAGCTCGGCATAGTGCCCGCGCTGCTCGATCAATGTGTCGTGGTCGCCCTGCTCGATGATTTGCCCATCGCGCAGCACCACGATCCGATCGGATGCTCGCACCGTGGAGAGCCGGTGGGCGATCAGGATTGAGGTGGTCTCAGCCAGAATCAGCCGCAGCGCCTGCTGGATCTGAAACTCGGTGAAGGGATCGATGCTGGCGGTCGCCTCGTCCAGGATGAAGATCGAAGGGCGCTGTACCATCACCCTCATCAGCGAGACCAGCTGGCGCTGGCCCATCGATAACCTTCCCCCGCGCTCCCCGACTTCGGTTTGCAGTCCTTCTGGCAGCGTCTCGAGCCACTCACCCGACCCGATACGCCGCGCCAGCGACTCGATCTCCTCATCGCTGGCGGCTGGACTGGCGTACCGGATGTTTTGCAGTACGGAACCCGAGAACAGGAACGGCGCCTGCGACACGACGCCGATTTGCCGACGGTAGTCGTGCAGATTGAGGCTACGGATGTCAAAGCCGTCGACCAGGATCCGACCGCCCTGGAATTCGTAGAAGCGGGTGATCAGTTTGACGATCGATGACTTACCGGCGCCGGTGTGTCCAACCAGTGCCAGGTTTTCGCCAGCAGCGATCCGCAGGCCGAACTGCTCCAATACCGGCTCGTCCGGCTTGTAGCGAAAATCGACCCGGTCGAACACGATCTCGCCTTGCAATTCGGGAACTCTCAAATCGCCGGTCTGCCGCACGGCGGTCTCGGTATCAATCAGGGCGAAGACACGCTCGGCAGCTGACAACCCTCCCTGGATCTGGCTCCAGAAGGTTGACAGGCTGAGGATTGGAAACCAGAAGCGGTCCATGCTGCGCAAGAACATGTACCAGGCTCCCACCACGATCACGCCCTCGGCCGCGCTCAACCCACCGACGTAGGCCATGATGGCGGTACCGATCCCCATCATGACGTTCAGGGTCGGGAATACCAACGCCAGCACGAATCCGCGCCGCACATTGACCCCGTAGGATTGTTGGTTCACCGCCCCGAATTCGTCGTAGATCGCTGCTTCCTGCCGGAAATTCTTAGCCACTGCAATCCCGGTCACCGCTTCTTTGATACTGGAATTGACGTTGGCCATGGCTCGCATCGCGTTGCGGATCACCCGCCGCGCCCAGCTCCGAAAGCCAAGCGAGGCCAAGAAGAACGCTGGCACCATCGCCAGCACCCACAGTGTCAGGTGCCACTCGATACGCAGCAGCGCAACCAGCAAGAAGACCACCTGCATCACCTGCCGAAGCAGGTCGCTGATCAGCAGCACGACCTGTGAGAACTCGCTGGTGTCGGAGGTGATCCGGCTCACGACCTTGCCGGAGGCGTGTTCGTCGTAGAAGGATAGATCGTGTGACGCAGTGGCGCGAAAGGCATCGCGCCGCAGGCTAAGCATCACTTCGCCGATGGTCTGGGTCAGTAAGCGCCGCCCGGCCCAGTTGGCGGCCCACATCAACGAACCAAACAGCAGCATCAGCAGCGCGATCTGCCACACTCGAGGATCGGCCGAGTCCTCCCGCAGCAGCTCGATGCCCTGCGGCACCAGCAATGTGGTGGCGGCCACCGCCCCCGACATCACCAGGGTGGCGAACCCGGCAATCACCAATTTGCGGACGTGCGGCCGGAAGTAACTGGAGAGCCGCTGAGCCAGCTCCCAATCGGAGTAGCTGCGGTCGTAGTCCTCCTGTTCGAGGTCTCGGAAGAACCCCATTACTGCTCCACCTGGACGAAGATGCGTTGGTAATCCGGCTCCGACTCCATCAGCTGCTCGTGGTTGCCGTAGGCCGCCACCCGGCCGTTGCGCAGGACCAGGATCACATCCGCCCAACGGATCTGTGAGAGCCGATGGGTGATGATCACCGTTGTGCGGCCTTCGGCGGCACGAAAGATGGCGCGCTGGATCTCGTCTTCGGTGGCGCTGTCGATCGAGCTGGTCGAGTCGTCCAGGATCAAGATCCGCGGATCGGTCAGAAACGCCCTGGCCAGAGCCACCCGCTGGCGCTGCCCACCGGAAAGGGTGGTCCCCCGCTCACCGA
Source organism: uncultured Anaerolineaceae bacterium (assembly GCA_964524585.1). GTDB lineage: Bacteria > Chloroflexota > Anaerolineae > Anaerolineales > E44-bin32 > JADFRG01. The sequence continues at coordinate 2,027 of CAZGCX010000156.1, read as the reverse complement.
CCACCGTCTGGTAGCCATCGGCGAGCGACGAAATGAACTCGTGCGCCTGGGCCTGCTCGGCTGCTTGCACAATCTGCTCCTGGGTGGCGCCCGGCTTGCCAAAGGCGATGTTGTCAGCGATCGATCGCGAGAACAGGAACACGTCCTGCTCAATGATCGAGATCTGGCTGCGTAGCGAAGCCAGATTCCAGTTGCGCACGTCGATGCCGTCTACCAATACCGACCCGCCATTGGGGTCGTAGATGCGATTGATCAGCTTGGCGAAAGTGGTCTTGCCGGCACCGGTTTGGCCCACCAGTGCCAGGGTCTGACCCGGCTCCAGCCGAAACGAGAGCTCGTGCAGCGCCAGATCGTCCCCCTCGTAGGAAAAGCTAACGTTCTGGAACTCGACCTCACCGCGCATCCGACCTGTATGGCCCGCCGGATTGCGATCCAACATCGTCTGGCGCTGGATCAGCTCCAGGATGCGCCGTGCCCCGGCCAATCCGAGCGAGACCTGCGAGTAGGCGAAGAGCGAGATGAATGTGGGGAAGCTGAGCAGCTGGATCAAGCCGGTGAAGGCCACCATGTCGCCAATGCCGATGGTCCCGGCTCGGTAGAGCAGAAAGGCGTGCAAGAAGGCCCCCGCCTCCGCCAGCCCGAGCAGCAGCAGTGGCAGGAAGCGGGCTTCGATTTCTCCCTGGTGGACAAAAGCGTCTCGAAAGGCCTCGGCGTTGGTGCTGAAGCGATCGACCTCCTGGGTTTCCTGGGCGTGGCCCTTGACCACCTCGATGCCGTCGATCGCCTCCGAGAGATGGGAATTCAGGGTGCCGAAGGTCTTGCGCACTCTCTCGGTCACCGGCCGCAACTGTCCCAGGTATAGTCTGAGGGCCAAGATGTAGGCGGCGGTATACAGCGCGGGCACCAGAATCAGCGACGGATGGTAGGTGGGCGCAACCACCAGGGGGAGCAGCATGAAGTTGGCCGAGCCGACCACCAGATTGAAGCCCGGATTGAACATCAAACCGATCTCGCGTACATCGTTGGTCGCCCGGGCCATCGTGTCGCCGACCGGTTGTAGATTATGGAAGGTCATACTCTTGCCGAGCAGGCTGAGGTACAGCTCATCGCGGATGTCTCGCTCCAGCCGCTGTCCCAACAGATCGGCGCCGAAGTTGCGGCCCAGCTGCAACACCCCACGAACTGCCTGGGTGATCACGATGATGATCGCCAGCCGGATCAACCCGACTCGAACCTCGCTGCCGCCAATCACCAGGTCGAAGGCCTGCCCCAGCAGCACCGGGACCGCAGCCGCCAGGGCGGCGTTGCCCAAGGCGCCAACCATGGTCATGAGCACCACCACCCGATGCTCGGAGGCATGCGAAATAATCCACCGCCCTGCAGAGGTTTGGTTGCGCTGTTTGGTATTGGGAACGACGAACTCGGCGACGGTCATGGCTCGGGCGGCGACAGCATATCATATCGCCGCGTTTGACCAGGACTTCCAGTTCCCGCCGTAGCCCGGGCCAGCGCCGGGCCAGCGGGCGCACTGCGCCGCCCAACCTGGCGGCCGGCCTGGGGCTACACCGGCTCGAATTCGGCCGTAAAGTGTCTCAGCAACTCTGGCGCCTTGACGATCCGGTAACCGGGGATCTGGTCGACCCGCTGGCCGATCGCCGACATACTGGCGATCACGTGGTCGAGATGGGCCTGGGTGTACATTCGGCGCGGGATCGCCATCCGCACCAGTTCCAACTCGGGATGTACTTCTTTCCCCGTCTCAGGGTCGGTGTATCCGAATGCCACCGATCCGAGTTCCACCGACCGAACGCCTCCCTCCCGATACAGCTCAACCGACAGTGATTGCCCGGGAAACTGCAGACGTGGAAGGTGCGGAAGCATCCGCCCGGCGTCGACATAGGCCGCATGGCCCCCGGCCGGTTGCAGCGCCGGGATCCCCGCCGCGACCAGGCCGTCGACCAGATAGGCGGTTTGACCCAGCCGGTATTCTAGGTAGGCTGGCTCCAAGCCTTCGCGTAGCCCGATCG